>JAJXXM010000220.1 GCA_021781095.1 bacterium | reverse complement strand
TGAAATACCGTACATACCCGCGCACCGATCTGCGCGTCAGCGAGGTCGGGTTCGGGCTCTGGACGACCGGAACGACCTGGTGGGGCATCAAGAGCGAGGAGGAGGCCGACGCGCTCCTGCGTGAGGCGTTCGATCTGGGCATTACCCTCTACGATGCCGCCGACGTCTATGGGAACGGACGCAGCGAGGAGCAACTTGCCCGCGCCTTCGCGGGACGGCGCGATAAGGTCGTTATCGCGACGAAATTCGGTTACGAGTTCGAAAATGCCGATCCGAGCAACCGCGGGGAGCGCGAGCTCCCGCAAAATACCTCGCCGGCCTTCGTTCGGCGCGCGCTCGAAGCATCGCTGCGTCGGCTCAAGACCGATTACATCGATATCTACCAGTTGCACAATGCGCGTTTGGAGCACGTACGCGACGGATCGCTCTACGAATTGATGGAGCAACTACGCGGCGAAGGGAAAATTCGCCATTACGGCATCGCGCTCGGCCCGGCGATCGGTTGGCTCTATGAGGGCATCGAGGCCGCCCATCGCGATGTTGCAAGCTTGCAAATTATTTGGAATATTCTCGAGACATTTCCCGGAGATCGCCAGATCGCCGCTGCGAACGAGACCGATAGCGCAACGGGTTATATGATTCGCGTACCGCATTCCAGCGGTCTACTCGAGGGGCACTACACCGAAGCGACCGTCTTTCCCGAAGGCGATCATCGCCGCCACCGCCCCCGTTCGTGGCTGCTCAATGGGATCAAGAAGATCGACACACTCCGCTTCCTCGAACGCCCCGATCGCACGCTCGCGCAGGCCGCGATTGCGTGGCTGCTCGCCGAACCGCGCGTGATGACGGTTCTGCCGAATATCTACAATCACGAACAATTGCGCGAGTTCGCAGCAGCCTCCGATGCGCCGGCACTCACGGCAGAGGAACTCGCCCGCGTTGCCGCGTTGATCGCCGCGAACTTCGGCGTCGAAGAACCGCCGATGAAATACAAGGGCACGATGACGCTGGAGGGGGCGAACGCCTCATGAGCGAGATCGTTCATAGCGACCACGCGCCGGCGCCGATCGGTCCATATAGCCAAGCGATTCTTGCCGGTGACGAGCTCTTCTGCAGCGGGCAAATTCCGCTCGATCCGAAAAGCGGAGAGATCGTCGGCACCGATGCGAAGACGCAGGCGCGACAGGTTCTCGCGAATCTCCAGGCGGTCTTGAAGGCGGCGAATTTCTCCGCCGAAGAGGTCGTCAAGACGACGATCTATCTCGTCGATATCAACGATTTCGCGGCGGTAAACGGCGAATACGAACAGCTCTTCGCCACCGCGAAACCCGCTCGCTCAACCGTTGCGGTTGCAGCGCTCCCCCGCGGCGTGCGCGTCGAAATCGACGCGATTGCAAAGCGGCGTCGATAGCAAGAGCCCCGAGCGCTTCAGCGTTCGTGCCGCGGTAGCGGACTTGCCGGGGGAAGCGCCGCGATCAGTTGCTTCGCAACATCGCGCACGTGTGGGTCGAGTGCGTGCGTTGCAAATGCGTACTGCGCGAGCGCCAGCGTCCGTTTCCCTTGATCGGCATAGGTCTGCCCGAGAACGACGTGCATCGCGCCATCGTAGGGAACCGCAGCTATCCCTTTGAGCAGGACGCTCTCAGCTAACGCGTAGAGGTGATGACGCTCGTAATCGATTCCGAGATTGAGATAGGCATCGCGCCAAAACGGTCCGACGGCGAGCGCTTGAAGATAGCGCCGAATCGCGCCGCGCCAATCCCCCCGTGCGTCGAGAATGTAGCCGAGATTGACGATCGCTTCGGGCATTTCGGGGCGCTTTGCATACGCCGCTTTCAACAGCGACTCCGCGGCGGCAACGCGATGAAGATCGAGGTCGGCGACCGCTAAATTGTTCGTGCACTTATAGCCGCCTGGAGCCTCGTTCAAACACTGTTCGAAATTCGCGATTGCGTCGTTGATGAGCCCTTGGTCGAGCATCGCAAGCCCAAGCCCGTTGAGCGCTCCGACGTCGTGCGGAGCAAGCGCGAGCGCACGGCGGAAAGAGCGCTCCGCGCTCCGTGGCCGTTTTACCGACTCGTACACCTGGCCGAGATCGTCCTGGAGGCCGGGATCGTTCGGCTCTGCAAGCGCTCGATTGCGCGTGGAGGTGATAAAACTTGCGAGGTCTCCTTTACGACGATGGAGCGCGACGAGATCGATTACCGAATCGGCGGCCGGGAGGCTTTTATCGAAATACGCGATCGCTCGGTTGATGTGGTTTTCGGAGGCATAGACGCTGCCCAAACGGTTGTAGGTCTCGCGGTCGCCGCCGAAATCGGTCACGATGGCCAGGTAGGTCTGTCGCGCCAACGTGAGTTCACCGGCTCGATAAAAGAGATCGCCGAGAAAGCGGCGTACGCCGATCTCCCGCGGATGCTCGGCGGTATAGAGCCTCAGCGCCGCAATCGCGCGTTTTAAATGTCCGCCGGCAACGAGGGCGCGCGCGGCGCGAACGGCACCCTTCGGGTCGGCTGGGAAGCCGTGCGAAACCTGGGCGTTCGAGGGATTAACGATGAAGCCCGCAAGGGTCGGCACCGGTGCAGCGGCGACGGAAAAGAGCCCCGCGAAGGCGAGGCCCAGCACGAGCGTGGACGATCTCATCGCCGTCCTATTGTAGCAAAAGTCGGAGTCCGGTGCGAGGACTCCCTAACGATTTTATTTGACGAGTGGAAGGATGCCGGAGGGCAAGAGCGGGTAGAACGTGAGGGCGACCGTCGCCACGAGGCAGAGTGCGAGGCTGAACCAGGGCAACGGTGCTCCCCGGAGCGTCTCCGTGCTGTGCACCCGGTGATCCGGGCGGTACATCGCCAGAATGATCTTTGCGTAGGCGTAGAGCGAGATCGCCGTACCGATAAGCAGCAACGCGGCGAGCCAGAGATAGCCGCTGCCGGCCGTCACGGCGAGGATCAGGATTTTCCCTAAGAACCCGGCGGTCGGCGGCAAACCCGCAAGTGCCAACAGGAAGAACGTCATCGCGGCGGCGAGCAGCGGTCGGCGTGCGCCGAGTCCGCGATAGCTTTCGAGATGCGATCCTTCTTCTTCGTCGCTCGAACTCAGAATGGAAGCGACGGCGAAGGCGCCCAGATTCATCACCGCATAGACGGCGAGATAGAAAAACGCATACTGCAAGCCCATTTTCGTCGTCCCGGCGAGGGCGGCGAGAATATAGCCGACCTGTGCGATACCGGAGTAGCCGAGCAGCCGTTTGAGATCGTGCTGCGCGAGCATGCCGACGTTACCAACGATCATCGAGATTCCCGCGACCACCCAGATCGGCAGCAAGAGCATCTGCGATGCCCCGACCGGCAGCGCGGCGTAGGCGAAGCGCGCAAAGATCGCGATCGTCGCCGCTTTCGTGACGACGGTCATAAACGCAGCGATCGGCAGCGGCGCGCCTTCATAGACGTCGGGGGCCCATGCATGGAACGGCACGAGACTGAGCTTAAAGGCGATGCCGACGAGAAAAAATCCGCTTCCCATCCAGAAGAGCGGGTTCGTCACCATCGTCGGCGTTGCAAGTGCAGCGAGCGAAACGCTGCCGCTCGCGCCGAAGAGCAGCGCCATTCCGAAGAGCAAG
>JAJXXM010000450.1 GCA_021781095.1 bacterium | reverse complement strand
CGCGCATACCTATTCGCCCCACGTCCTCTACGGTGTGCGCATCAATGGAACGGAGTTCGACGAAACCTTACTCAACGCGGCCTATCTCGGAGAGTACGGCGTTCCGTTGCTGTTGATTACCGGTGACGAAGCGCTCTGCACGGCGACGCGCAGAGCGCTTCCCTGGGTGGAATGCGCGCAAGTCAAGCGCTCGACCGATTACTATTCGGCGGACTCGCTCACGCCGACGGCGGCGATCGAACTCATCGCCGAAGCGGCAAAAAACGCCGTCAAGCACCGCGCGCAGGCGCGTCCGTTTCGCGTCGAGGGGCCGGTGACGTTGGATATTGAAGCGGCAAGCGTCGAGTGCGCCGATTACATTGCACTCGTTCCGGGATTCGCGCGCATCGCCGGGCGATCGCTGCGCTTTACCGCTCCATCCTATCTGCCGGTCTTCCAGGCGCTCATCGCGGGGATGCGGATCGGAGGCGCGGCGGCCGAACGCGCCTAATTCGCGTCACGCATCGCGCCGTGCGCGCTTCCTCGCGGCTTAGACGACCAGCGATCGCTCCGCGTTCATCGACGCGGCTTCGGCGAGAGCGCGGCGCACTTCGTCGTCGCCGATCTGTGAAAAATCGCGATAATAGGAACCGACCGCCTCGAAGGTTTCGGGCCGGAGCATGCAGATCAAGGTATCGGCGAGCGACTCGATCGCATCGCAGGCTTCGCGGGAACCGACCGGTACGGCGACGATAACGGCGCGCGGATCGTGCGCGCGCACCGCGTGGATAGCCGCGCTCATCGTCGATCCGGTCGCTAAACCATCGTCAACGAGTATGACGACCTGCCCTCTGAGCGAACGCTCCGCGCGCCCATCGCGGTAGAGACGAATGCGGCGCTGCACCTCGAGCGTTTCGCGCGCAACCACGGCGGCAATCTGCGCTTGACTGATACGCGCGGCGGCGATGAGCGCCTCGTCGAGCGTGACCCGGCCGTCGGCGGCGACCGCACCCATCGCCAGCTCCTCGTGCCGCGGAAGCCCGAGTTTTCGCACGACGAAAACGTCGAGCGGCAGGTGGAGCCGCGCCGCGAGTTCGGCGGCGACCGGAACGCCGCCGCGTGGAACGGCGAGGACGACGGTATCGTGGCGGCGCGCGTAGCCTTCCAGGAGGAATGCGAGGCGGGTTCCGGCCTCGGAACGGTTCGTGAAGCGAAAGCCATTCATGGTAGCGCTATCATGGCGCTCGAACCTGAGAGCGCGAGGAATGCCGCGTGAACGCGGGTTCTCAAAAGTGGTGCGCTTCGGCGATAGAGTGGAGGTACGCAGAAGACGACCGCTCGCGCAATCGATTCGTTACCGCTTGGCCCAGACGGCGTCGTCGAAACGATGCGTCGGCTCCGCGAACGACCGGCGAGTGTGACGCGACAGATTTCGTATCAGAGGTTCGAAAAGAAGAAAGGACAGGAAATCATGTCATTAACCAAACCGCGCAATGGAAACATGGCCATGCTCGACGAAGTTTTCGAGCCGTTGCTCGATTTCACGTTCCCACGCTTTCAATACATCGGTGCAACGCCGCTCGATCTCTACGAGAAAGACGGGAAATTCGTCGTCGAACTCGCGGCCCCGGGCTTTGGCCCGCACGATATCAACGTCGAAGTCAGCGGCAACACCGTCGCGCTCTCCGGGACGCATAGCGAACGGAGCGACGTCAAAGACGCGCGCTACCATCGCCGCGAGATTCGTACCGGATCGTTCTCGCGGTCGGTGACGCTACCGCAGGATCTCGATGCAAATGCCGTCAAGGCGAGCATCGAGAAAGGTATCCTCAGGGTCGAACTGACCCCGATTAAACCGTTGATGCCCAAGCGCATCGAGGTCAAAGAGGGCTAATGCCGCCACGCCGTCGCCGCCTCTTCGAAGAGGCGGCGATGGATGACGGCTTCGCTCCAAATCGCGTGCTCGGGCGGTGGTAGATCCCCCGGCGAACGGAAGGGAATCTGCGCGCCCGAGCGCTCGGCGACCAACTCGTTATCGGCGGCAAAACGCTGCAGAAACGCCGAGGCCTCTGCGTGCTGGAGCAGCAGAAAACGGTGGTCGAACATGCGCTCGTCGAACGCCGGATATCGGTTGCGAACGTACGCGGCCAGCGCCTCGTCATCGATCTCTTCATCGTTGCGGAGCGTTTGATGGAGCGCCTGAAGGAGTTTGCGGAGCGTATAGCTTTTGTTGGCAATCGTCATTTTGAATTCCATCGAGAGCGAGCCGTGAAGCATGCCGAGAACGCGAAGAAAATCGCGATGGATATGTTCGGGACCGCGGTCGGGGAGATAGGGGCGAACGACGATGTTTTCGCCGCCGAAGGCCTGCGTCAGCGCATCGAGCATGCGGCTGTAGAGAAACTCGAAGCGCAGTTCGCCGCGCACGCGGCAACCTTGGTCGAGAATCTCTTCGATCATCGTTGCGAGTGAAAGGTCGCGATGGTCGCGAATGTTTTGCTGGAAGATCGATTCGGCATAACGGGCCTGCGGACGCAGATAGAGGAGTACGACGGTGCGGTATCCGGCATCGGCAAAAGCTGAACGAAGTGAGGACATCGCCTCAACGTGATGGTGGATGGGGCTGAACTCTTCGCTACTGATGACGGCGGTGCGCGCGGCCTGCGCCTGCAGTTCCTCGACGGCGCCTTCGATCAGGGGATGCGGTAGCGGTTTTGCGAGCTCCCAGGCAAGCGCATGATGCCCCGGCGTATCGTAGTCGGCGGTTTGATGCACGCGGCCGGTATCGGGGATGTAAATTCCCTGCCCTGCAAGGGCTTCTCGGTTGAGTATCAGCATCGCCTGCAGTGCCGTCGTCCCGGTCTTATGCGTTCCGACGTGCAACAACAACGTGCGATCGAGCGTGCGCTCCCCCATGATCTCTCCCGTTCGAGCGCGCGAGCGCTCGCTCCTGATACGAAAGCCGGAAATCCGTAACGATTCGGCTAATCGGGTCTCTATGGATGCTCAGGCCCCCTATCACGTGACCCTCTTTGCCGATGGCGGCGCGCGCCGCAACCCCGGCCCTGCCGCGGGCGCTGCGGTCCTCATCGACGATGGCGGTACGGTGATCGAGGAGGCCTTTCGCTATCTCGGCCATGCAACCAACAACGTCGCCGAGTGGAACGGCCTCCTTGCCGGGCTCGAGGCTGCGAAGCGGCTCGGGGTGCAAGCATTAACGGTGCGGCTCGACTCCGAGCTCGTGGTCAAACAACTGCTCGGGGAGTATCGCGTGAAAAACCTCGCGCTCCAACCGTTGCACCGGCAAGCGCTCGAACTCTTACGTGCTTTTCAACGGGTCGATATCGGGCACGTGCCGCGGAAGCAGAACAAACTCGCCGATGCGCTGGTCAATCGCGTCCTCGACGCACAGCAACGCTCGGAGCGCGAACGGGCCGATGCGACGCTATAGTTTCCCGATCTTTATGGCGCTCCTCGCCGCGTTCTTAGCGGTGTGGGGTTGGAAATTTTACGCGCCCGACGAACTGAGTCGTTGGAACGGCGTCGTCCGGGTCGCGCATGCTCCGAGTGCAATCGACCTCACGCTGACGATACGCTATCCAAAACCGCCGATCTACGAAGAGCGCTATCATATTACTGACTTC
>JAJXXM010000305.1 GCA_021781095.1 bacterium | reverse complement strand
TTGATTCGTTCGCTTCAGTGGAATTATTACACTCACGACAACGCGATGATTTTTCACAGGAGCACTCACCGAGGCGACCCAACACCCTCGCGATACGACGCGAGAGTACGTCGCAGTCCCTCACGAAGCGGGACGTGCGGCTTCCATCCTAACAACTTCATTGCGCGACCGATATCCGGGCGCCGACGCGTTGGATCGTCGACCGGGAGATCTCGCGACACTACTGACAGGGAGACACCAGAAATCTCGCACAGAACCGATGCCAATTCCCGAACCGTGTACTCTTCGGGGTTTCCGAGGTTTATCACTAGTTCTCGCGCCCTCTCGGCTTTCATGCACAAAATAATACCGTCTACGAGATCGTCAACGTAACAAAACGACCGCGTTTGCGAACCGTCCCCATAGAGAGTTATCGGCACACCGGTTGCAATTTGCTCGACGAAATTGGGAATAACGCGCCCGTCGTTTCGCCGCATGCGCGGACCATACGTATTGAAAATTCGTATAATTCGCACATCGACGTTTTGCGTGCGAGCGTACGCCATCATAAGTGCTTCGCCAAAGCGCTTCGACTCATCGTAGCACGATCGCGGCCCAACCGGATTAACATTCCCCCAATACGTCTCCCGCTGCGGGTGCTCGGCCGGGTCTCCGTATGCCTCTGAGGTAGACGCAAACAAAATTCGGGCGCCCCAGCGTTTGCTCGCATCGAGCAAAAACTGCGTCCCTCGGCTGTTTGCGAGCATCGTTTCGATTGGTATGGCGACATAGTCGACGGGACTAGCCGGAGATGCCAAGTGGAACACATACGCGGGAGGCTCCAGTTCATTCTCGATTTGCGCGAGCAAAACATCAGGGTCGCCGGCAATATCGGCTCTTATGAAATGGAACGAACTCGATTTTTTTGCATCGGTTAGGTTTTCAAGCGCACCGGTCACGAGGTTGTCGATCCCGCAAACGTCATATCCCGAGAGCAATAGTGCATCGGTCAGGTGCGAGCCAATGAACCCCGCGGCCCCCGCAACAAGGGCTGTCGTCATACAGGCACCACCTTGCGCACGATTCCATCAGACGCGACGTAAGCGCCCGCAGAATGAACGCGTCCATTCCCGCGCCTTCCTCGACCGACGCCAATGTATGTTAGCCCGTGAGCTTTGATCTGTGCCGGTTCGAAGAGGTTCCTCCCGTCGATGAATAACCGGCCTCGCATTAACGGGCCCACAGATGAAAACTCAATATCTCGGTACTCGTTCCAGTCAGTAGCTAAAATTACAGCGTCGGTGCCGGTTATCGCCTCGTAACAGTCATCAAACAAGGCCACCTTTTCGGAAAAGATTCCGGCACACTTCCCAGTTGAGATTGGGTCGTGTGCGCGCACGGTGGCATTGCGTTTAACAAGGGCCTCGACTAAACGAATCGCGGGCGACTCGCGAATATCATCAGTCCCAGGTTTAAAGGAAAGACCGAGCACGGCAACCACCTTACCTTGCAATCCGCCATCAAGAGCGCGATCCGCAAGATTTGCAACGAATTCCACTTGTTCAGAATTTATCGCCAGAACGGCGCGTAAAAGCTGCGAATGAACTCCATGTTTGCCGGCGATTTGCAGCATTGCGTTTATATCTTTGGGAAAGCAAGAACCTCCGAATCCTAGTCCGGCGTTCATAAAAGCTCGTCCAATTCTTTGGTCGCTCCCGACGCCATTAACAACAGCTTTTATGTCAGCACCCACCGCCTCGCAAAGCTTTGAAATTTCGTTGGCGAACGATATTTTTGTCGCAAGAAAAGCGTTTGCTGTGTATTTGATCATTTCGGCGGTTCGCGCGTCCGTAATGATGATCTTGCTGTCGAGCGACCTATAGAGCGTTCCGACCTGCAGCGCAGCCTCGACGTTATCTCCGCCGATTACGATGCGATCGGGGTTCATGAAATCGTAGACCGCCGACCCCTCGCGGAGAAATTCCGGATTCGAGACCACGTGAACGGCGAGATGTTCGACAGAGTGCTCCGAGATCGTAGCCGCGACCAACTCCGTTGTTTCGATTGGTACGGTCGACTTATTTATGACGATTGCACGATGGTCGAGAGCCTTGCCGATTTCTTCAGCGACTGCAACGACCTGCGACAGATCCGCTTCGCCCGACGGTGTCGTCGGAGTTCCGACGGCAATAAAGATAAAGGCGACGTCCTTGATCCCTTCTGCAAGGTCGTGCGAAAAACGAAGTTTACCGGACGCGTTCCCCCGGCGCACGATATCTTCCAGTCCATCTTCAAAAATCGGAATCTTGTTCTCGCTAAGCATAGCGATTTTATTTGGATCGATATCAATGCATGTGACGTCGTGACCGATGTCGGCGAGGCATGCCCCGGTGACTAAACCGACGTATCCGCACCCGACCACCGCGACTTTGCTGGAAACAAAGGCTTCTTCGGTGGCGGCATCACCTGGAGCGTCGTAATGGCGTCGAAAATAAGTCCGGTAAAAAATGGCTGCCGTATCAACGATGGTCCTGACGCCATCGCGGAAGCGCAACCGACTCATACGACGAAGCGCCAACGTCACCGGAGCTTCTTCAATATGGTAGCCCGAGCGTTTCGTCGCCGCGCAGAGCTCTAGATCAAACGCGAATCGCTTACAAAGCAAACGCGGCAGTACGTCTTTGGCCACATTCCTGCGCAACAATTTCACGCCCGTCTGTGTATCGCGAACGGGTAAACGGAAAAGAACCTGCGTTAGCTTCCAATACGCTCGACTTACGAACTTCCTAAACGGTGGATATTCAGTTCGTGACGCGGGATGCCATTTCGAGCCAACCACCATCCCGGTACGAGTCCCGTGCAAAACGTCGAAGAGCGTCTTGATCTGTGATGGGTGAATATCGAGGTCCGCATCAAGCAGCGCGATATACTCGCCCTTCGCCGTGGCTGCGCCGGCGAGAAAAGCCGCACCCTTCCCGCAATTTCCCGCCAGCCGCACACTTCGCACTACCGACCTGTGTTCGTTCTGGAGCGAGGCAACGATGGAGGCGGTCGCGTCTAAGCTACCATCGTCAACTACGATGATCTCGAACGAATCGGCCCATTCCATTATGGTGTTGACGGTTATTTTGACGCTCTCGGCGATGCGGTCAGCCTCATTATAGGCGGGCATGACGACCGAGAGGAAGACTTCATTTGGTCTCCTCACCTCGGGCTTCATTGGACCGCCTCGCTCTTGCCCGTCGTTGGAAACTCGGATCAACCGCCTTTCTAAAGCCCGAGACCTGTTAAGGTTCCCGCTCGGCTACAGTTCGGGTCATGCCAAGCGTTCCCCCTGTTGTACGCCCACGGGCCCGCGCCCGCGCCGCATACCACGATTACGCTGCGCGATTATAGCGCGCTCACGAGCCTCGCCTCGCCGCAGTTCTCACCCGGCGGGCGCATCGCCTTCCTCGCTATCCGGGCCGATTTCCCCCACGACCGCTACGCCTCAACGCTGATGGTGCTTCCGACGCGCGGCGGCACGCCGCGCGCGAGATCGTCGCGGGCATGCGCGGCCTGCACGCACCGCGCTGGCCCCCCGGCGGCAAATCGATCGCCTTCATCACCCGGCGCGGCCATGGGCGCTCGCAGATCTTCCTCGTC
>JAJXXM010000117.1 GCA_021781095.1 bacterium | reverse complement strand
GCCGCGGCGGCGGCATCGGCGTTGAGCCCGGCTGCGGTCGCCGGGCCGAGTTGCTGCGCCGCAGCGGGGCTCACCACGAGCAAAGAGAGTGCCGCAACGAGTGCGGGCGAAGCAAGAGTACGCATACAAGCCTCCCACTCCTAATATCGGCGCATCGACCGCCGCGTTTATCGGCCGATTACCGAATCGTTAAATGGAGCCACAATCCGGGCCTACCATCGATGAGGTACCGCCCCGGATGCCTTTTGACGATTTCCCAATACTTCAACGCGTACTTTTCCAGCTGGATCGCCCCGCCGGGGCCGCCGTCGAGGAGCAGCCAGAACGATGAAGGGACCTCATTGCTGTTACAGGGTTGTCCCTTGGAACCCGTCCCCAATATCGTCGTCACCATCGTGCCGTTCCAAACTTGATGCGGAGCGATTTCATAGCCGCCGGAGTGCGCATTGATGCTCATGCACTCCAATTCGTGAAAGGCAATTCTCTGCGTGGTACTCGTCTCGTTTTTAATCGAGAGATGGTAGAGCATCGCGGATGCGCGCGCGCTCGCGGCGAGCCCCAAGAGCATCGCGAGCGAGAGAACGCCGAATGTGCGGAACATCTGTACGGAGCCTCCTGTCGATTCAACAGCAACCGCGCCCCGTCTATACAACGCGGCGACGTTGGGGTACGGCGCGACGACGGGGCGACTGCTCCCGTCGTCGGCTGCATATGGTCGGGCTGACTGGATTCGAACCAGCGACCTCTTGACCCCCAGTCAAGCGCGCTAACCAAGCTGCGCTACAGCCCGAAATCGCCCACCGAAGCGTGCGCTCCGGCTGGTGGCAATTAAGAGTTTCGGAGGGTTTTTCCTCTCCACACCGGCCCGAACGAGAAAAAAGGACCGCCGAAACGGCGGCCCTTCGAAGCGTACCGATCGCGTTTAGCGACGGCCTTTTTTCGCCGCTTTCTTCTTTGCGGGAGCGGCTTTCTTGGCAGGGGCTTTCTTTGCGGCGGCCTTTTTTGCTCCGCCGGAACGTCCGCCCGAGACGGCATCCTTCAGGCCCTTACCGGCAACGAACGCCGGAACCTTGCGCGCGGCGATTTTGATTTTCTCGCCGGTCTTGGGGTTGCGTCCCTCACGCGCCTTACGCGCGCGAACGACGAAGCTGCCGAACGGCGTCAGCGCAACGCGGTCGCCCTTCTGCAGTGCCTTTTCGATGTCGTCGAAAATCATGTTCACGATCTCGCCCGCCTGACGCTTCGAGAGCTCCGCGGATGAGGCGACATTTTCGATCAAATCGGCTTTGGTCAAACTCGTAATCTCCTATAAGCAACGGCGCGCCGGCAGCATCAAATGTGGGTTTCGAATGGCGCCGCTCGATGCCGTTCTATACGCACGTTATCGGGCGCATCCTCTCGGTTTTCTCCTGAAAAACCTCGATTTTTCAGGGTTTTTTCGCGAGTGCCGAGAGCGCGAGGCGGTAGGAATCGGCACCGAATCCGGCGACGACGCCCCGACATGCCGCCGCGGTGACGCTGCGCCGCCGGAATTCCTCGCGAGCCGCCGTGTTGGAGAGGTGTACCTCGACGACCGGAATCGCGATGCTCGCGATAGCGTCGGCGATCGCATAGGAGTAATGCGCGTAGGCCCCGGGGTTCAGCACCACCCCATCGGCGTCGAGGCGCGCGCGGTGCAACGCGCGCACGATCTCCCCTTCCCCCTCGTACTGTTCGGTCGTGACCGTGACCCCGAGTTCCCGAGCGGTACGCTCGATCTCGGCATCGAGCTGCGCGAGCGTCATCGTCCCGTAGGTCGCCGGCTCGCGCTCGCCGAGCAGGCTGAAGTTGACGCCGTGAATCACTGCGATACGCATAGCCGCGCGTTTCGGCAGGAAGTCGGCGCACCCTGGACGAGAGTCCACAAGCATATGCATCTCGATCGTGTCGTCTCCGCCGTCGCTCCGGGCTCCGGCCTCGCCTTTGCCGCCGTCGTCGCGACGCGCTCGGTCGCCGAAATGCGCGACCGGCACGATTCGAGCCCGACCGCAACGGCGGCGATGGGGCGCCTTCTCGCCGCTAGCGCGCTCTTCGGCATCTCGCTCGCTCCACGCGAATGGGTGACGTTGCGGATCTCCGGCGACGGAGCGTTGGGAACGCTTGGCGCCGACTGCCGTCTGCTCGACGACGAGACGCTGGGAGCGCGGGGGTATGCCGCCCATCCGCTCGCAGATCTTCCGCCCAACGCGCTTGGGAAAGCCGACGTCGCCGGAATCGTCGGCAGCGGAACGCTGCACGTTACGAAATCGTATGCGATCGGTCAACCGTATAACGGCGTCGTGCCGCTCACCAGCGGCGAGATCGCCGAAGACGTCGCCTTCTATCTCGCCAACTCGGAGCAAATACCGTCGGTCGTCGCGCTCGGCGTGCTGATGGGCCCTGAGGGCGTGCGTGCCGCCGGCGGACTGATGGCGCAGGTTTTACCGGGTGCCGACCCCGGAGCGGTCGACCGGCTTGAGGAACGGGCGCGCTCGCTAGGACCGATCGCCCGCAGCATCGCCGAGGGTACCGATGCGTGGGGATTGCTCGCATTGCTCGCCGGCGAGGAAACGCTACGTTCGAAGCACGAGCTCGCGCTCCGGTTTGCGTGCCCCTGTACGCTGGAGCGCGTCGAGCGTGCGTTGGTCGGCCTAGGCGAAGAAACGCTCGCGGAGATCGCGGCCTCGGGCGAGAGCACCGAGGCATTCTGCGATTTCTGCCGCGAGCGGTACGTGATCGAAGCCAGCGCGATCGCGCGCTTGGTCAGCGAGCGTTAATCGGTCGGGAAGAGATGTTGGAGATCCGGGGGCACGCGATAGGGAGCGATGCGTTGCCAGTAGGTCTCGCGGATCGCCACGCCGTCGTTGTAATACCACCAGCCGCATTCGCAGCGAATCGGTCGCTCGCCGGGCTGCGGCGGATTGTATTCGCGCTTGCAGCGTTTGCAAACGAAACGCGATCCCCCTAACGGCGCTTGCGACGAAGTATAGGTCACCGGCGTAGACGACATCGTTCCTCCCTAAGAACTTTTCAACAGGCGCACGAATTTTCTCGATCCCACCGAGAGCACGGCGGGCTCGCCGTCCCAAGCGGCGTTCGGCTCCGCGATGACGATACCATCGAGCTTCACGCCGCTCCCCGTTAAAAGTCGCTCGGCCTCCCGCTTACTCGCCGCAAAACCGGCCGCAACGATGAGCGCGCTCAGGCGAGCTGGGGCGTGCCGTAATTCGGGCATCTCGGCGGGGCTCTCGCGGCGCTGGACGGTCGCTTCGAAATGCTCCCGCGCCCGGCGTGCGCCCTCGGGGCCATGGTAGCGCGACACGATCTCGGCAGCGAGCTCTTTTTTCAATTGCATCGGATTTGCGGTACCGTCGCGGAGCGCCGCGGCGAGCGCATCGGCGGCCTCGCGCGAACGAAAGGCGGCGAGCCGCGCGTAGATCGGCATGAGTTCGTCGGGGATCGACATGAGTTTTCCAAACTGCGTCTCGGGGCTCTCCGCGATCCCCACGTAATTGCCGATCGACTTGCTCATTTTTTTTACGCCGTCGAGACCGACGAGTAATGGAACGGTCGCGCAGATCTGCGGCGCTTGACCGAATTCACGCTGGTAATGGCGCCCGAGCAGCAAATTGAAGAGTTGATCGGTGCCGCCGAGTTCGAGATCGGCCTCGACCGCGATGGAATCGTACGCCTGAGCGACCGGATAGAGAAACTCGTGCAACGAGATCGCGGTACCGGCGCGGTAGCGCTGGTCGAAGTCGTTCCGTTCGAGCATCTGCGCGACCGTCGTTTTCGAGAGCAATCCGATGAGGTCGCTCAAGCCGAGTTTTCCGAGCCATTCCGAGTTATAGCGAATGGCGACGCGCTCCAAATCGAGCACTTTTCCCGCTTGTTCGCGATAGGTGCGCATATTGGCTTCGATCGCCTCGGAGCTCAGCTGCGGCCGCATCGCGTTCTTGCCGCTCGGATCGCCGATGCGGGCGGTAAAATCGCCGATAATCAGCGTCACCGCATGCCCAGCCGCCGCAAAGCGTTGGAGCTTCTCCAGCACCACCATAAAGCCGAGGTGCAGATCGGGGCTGGTCGGGTCGATCCCGAGTTTTACGCGGAGCGGGCGCCCGAGCGCGAGCCGACTCCGGAATTCGGCGACCGATTCGACGTGTTCGAAACCGTCGAGGAGCGCCTCGACATTCTGTGCGTCCTTCATGTCGTCGCGAAAACTACGCGGTCGCGCTCGCGCTCACCCGCAATCGATCTCATAAATGCAACGTCACGATCGTGACGCCTCCGCCGCCTTCATCGGCGTTCCCGTAGCGCAACGAAGCCACGGCCGGGTGCTCGCGAAGATATTGCTGGAGGCCGCGTCCCAGAAGCCCGCTTCCCTTGCCGTGGATCAAGCGCAGTTCGGTGAGCCCGGAGAGCGCCGCGTCGTCGAGCCACCGCTCCACCAGCGGCTCGGCTTCGACGAAGCGCTTCCCGCGAACGTCGAGTTCCGCGCTACTGCTGCTCGCGCGCTCCAGCTTCGCCGCCGCCGCGCCGCGCTCGCTCTTTCGTTTCGAACCGGGGCGCCGTTCGAGGTCGTCGCGCGCGACGACACTGCGCAGCGCGCCGATCGCCACCTGCACGCGGTCGCCGTAATCCTCGACGACGCGCGCTTCCTGGCGTAACGAGCGAATGAAGACCGCAGTATCGGGCTCGAAGGGGCCGGGTTCGGTTCCCGCACTCTCCAACGGCTCGCTCGGGCCGAGTTCTGCACGAAGCGCATCGGAGGTTCGCGCGAGGGCACGCGTCTGCCCCAGCGTCACGCGCGCCCTCGCCGGAGCAGCTTCGGCGTTGCGAGCGAGTTCGGCGGCAAACTCGCGCAAGCGCGCTGCAAGCGCTTCGTCGGCACGCTGCAAGAAACGTTCGCGCTCGGCGAGGAGCGCGCGACGCTGGGCTTCGAGGTGCGCGCGCCCACTATCGAACGCCGCCCGTTCTATCGCGAGATCCGCGCGCTCGCTCTCGAGCTCGGCGGTGCGGAGCGCGAGCTGCGCGAGCGCACTCTCGTAGTCGCGTTCCTGGTTTTCGAGCAGGCTCTGGGCGCGCTCGATCGTCGCCGTGGGGAGCCCCATCCTGCGAGCTAGCGCGAAGGCCAGCGATTGCCCCGGCGTTCCAATATCGAGTTGATAGGTCGGGCGAAAGCTCTCCGGGTCGAAGCGCACGCTGGCGTTTTCGACGCCCGGAGCGGCGTGAGCGAAGAGTTTGAGCTCGGTCGAGTGCGTGGTGAGAATCGCACGCGTTCCGCGAGCGAGAAAATGCTCCATCGCCGCGCGCGCCAACGCCGCTCCCGCAGCGGGCTCGGTACCGCCGCCGATCTCGTCGACGAGCACCAGGGTCCGGTCGTCGGCGAGTTCCAACATCGTACGCAAACGGGCCAAGTGGGCGGAGAAGGTCGACGCATCGTTTGCAATCGACTGCGCGTCGCCGATATCGGCGATGATGCGGGTAAAAGAGCCGACGCGCGTCGCGCGCCCTGCCGGGAGTTGCATCCCGGCGTACGCCATCGCCGTGAAGAGCCCGGCGAGCTTGAGTGCGACGGTCTTGCCGCCCATATTGGGGCCGCTAATGACGAGCATTCGGCAACCGTCGTCGAGCACGAACGACTGCGCGACCGCTCGCTCGCCAAGTAACGGATGGCGCCCCGAATCCACGCGGAGCTCGCAGGCATCCGAAATCTCGGGTTCGCAAGCGTCCATTGCCACGGCGATCCGCGCCTTCGCGGCGAGCAGATCGACGCGGGCGAGAAATTCGATATTCGCCGTGATTTGGTCGCGCTTCGCTCCCACCGCGTGCGAGAGCTCGCTCAGAATTCTTTCGATCTCCCGCTGCTCGGCGAGGCGCGCCGTCCGCACGCGATTATTTGCATCGAGGGCATCGAGCGGTTCGACGAAGAGCGTCTGCCCCGATCCGCTCGTATCGTGAACGATGCCGGGAAATTCACCGGAGAATTCGGCCTTAATGGGAACGACGTAACGCCCTTCGCGCAGCGTGACGACGCGCTCTTGGATCGCACGTTCGAACCGGCTCGATCGCAGGGCCGCGCCGACGCGTTCGCGCGCCTCATTCTGCGCGCTCGCAATGCCGCGCCGAATGCGTCCCAGCGCCGGGCTCGCGCGATCGAGCACTTCCCCGCGCTCGTCGAGCGCGTCGCGCAACGATCCGACGAGCTCTTTGAGTTCGCCGTGGAGGGCGACGATCGGCTGCAACGAGGCGTCGCCCGCCTCGCGAAGGATGCGCGCCGCGCTCGCCGCCGCGGCGAGCGCATCGGCGACCGCGCGCAACTCGCTGCCCGCGAGGCTCGCTCCCGCCGCCGCGGCATCGGCAAACGGTTCCGGATCGATCGCGGCGGCGACGTAAAAATCGTGCTCGACGAGCGCGCGGCGCAGCGCCGCCGTGCGCGCCTGTTCGACGCGCACGAGCTGCATATCGATCTGCGGCAGGAGCGCGCGGGCATACGTTCGCCCGCGCTCGGTCTGCGTTGCGCGCTCGACGCGCTCGACGATCGCGGAAAAATCGAGCGCGGCGAGCGTGGGCTCGTCGGCGAGGGTACCTCTATCCTCCAAGTCGTTCGCGCAGCAGTGCGTTCACCGCTGCGGGGTCGGCCTTTCCACGCGAGGTCTTCATCACCGCACCGACGAGAAACCCGAAGACGTTCGTTTTCCCGGCGCGATACTCTTCGACGCTCGCCGCGTTTGCCGCGAGCACCTCGTCGACGAAGCGCGCGAGTGCGGCGGGATCGCTCGTCTGCGCGAGTCCTTCGCGCTCGACGATCGCTTTCGGCGAGCCTTCGCCGGCCCACATGCGGACGAGCAGTTCCTTAGCAATTTTCGAGTTGATCGTCTTTGCGTCGACGAGTGCGACGAGCTCACCGAGCTGTTCGGGCGTGACGGGCGACTCGTGAATCGGCGTCCCGCTCTCGTTCGCGAGTCTGGAGAGATCGCCGAGAACGAAGTTTTGCGTCTGCTGCGGCTGCTGCGAGATCGCAACGGAGCGATCGAAGAAATCGGCGATCTCCGGGGCTTCGATCAGCTGGCTCGCCTGTTTGACGTTGAAGCCGTATTCTTTCGTGTACCGTTCGAAGCGATCGATCGGCAACGGCGGCATCTTCGCTCGTACTCCGGCGACTCGTTCTGCCGATATCTCCATCGGCACGAGGTCGGGATCCGGGAAATACCGATAATCGTGCGCAAGTTCTTTGCTGCGCATCGAAATCGTCGTACCGTTCGCCTCGTCCCATCCAAGCGTCTCTTGAACGATCCGTTCGCCGGCATCGAGGAGCGCCCGCTGCCGCGCGATCTCGCTCTCGATCGCTCGGCGCACCGAACGAAAAGAGTTCATGTTTTTAATTTCAGTCTTCGTTCCGTAGACGTCGCTACCGATTGGGCGGATCGAGACGTTGGCGTCGCAGCGCAGCGAGCCTTCTTCCATTTTCACGTCGCTGACGCCGATCGCCATCAGCGTACGGCGGAGCATCTCGAGAAACGCAACCGCCTCCTCCGCGCTTCGAAGATCGGGCTCGGAGACGCATTCCATTAACGGGACGCCCGCGCGATTAAAATCGACCAGCGAGTACGAACTTCCCGCGATCCGGCCGTCGTTCGAGCCCGCGTGCGTCGATTTCCCGGTATCTTCTTCCAGGTGGATGCGCGTGAGCCGACACTCGCGAATCGTGCCGTCCTCGAGCCAATAGCGCACCACGCCGCCCTGAGTTAACGGCATATCGTACTGCGATATTTGGTAGTTCTTCGGCATGTCGGGATAGAAGTAATTTTTCCGATCGAACTTCGAAAAGGCGGGAATCGCCGCCTGAAAAGCCAGCCCGGCGCGGATCATATATTCGATCGCGGCGGCGTTGGGAACCGGGAGCGCCCCGGGCATTCCCAAGCAGACCGGGCAGATCAGCGTGTTCGGCTCGGCGCCGAAACGATTCGCACAACCGCAGAACATCTTGCTCGCGGTTTTGAGTTCGACGTGACACTCGATGCCGATGACCGCTTCGTAATTCATCGCGTCACCTCGGCGATCTGCATCGGGTGTTTCGACGCGTGCATCGTCGCGCGCTCGTAGGCGTGCGCCGCCGAGAGCAACGCGCGCTCGGCGAAGAGCGGTGCGGTCAGTTGCAGTCCCAACGGCATCGCGCGCTCGCCCCCTTCGGGGGTCACCCATCCGCAGGGAACGCTTAGCGCGGGCAGCCCCGCGAGCGACATCGGAATCGTATAATAGTCCATCAGATACATGCTGTAGGGATCGCTCTTCGATTTGAATCGGAACGCCGGCGAACTCGTCGCCGGGGCGGCGATGAGGTCGCAGCTCTCAAAGGCTTTCGCGAAATCGCGTGCGACGAGCGTGCGCGCCTTCTGCGCGCGCACGTAGTAGGCGTCGTAGTACCCGCTCGAGAGTGCGTAGGTGCCGATGAGGATGCGGCGCTTCACCTCCGGGCCGAAGCCTGCGGCGCGCGAACGCTCGTTCATCTCGGCGACATCGTTTCCGTCGATGCGTAACCCGTAGCGAACGCCGTCGAAGCGCGCGAGGTTGGAACTACATTCGGCGGGCGCGATGAGATAATAGGTCGCCAGTCCATAATCGGCGGTCGGCAACTCGACTTCGACGATCTCGGCCCCGAGCGCTTCGAGATCGTGCAGGGCACGATCGTAGACGTCGTCGATATCGTTTCCGAGCTTATGCGTATCGAATTGTTTGACGACGCCGATTCGGACGCCCTGAAGATCCTCGCGCAACGCATTCGCCGTCGGCTCGACGGCGCGGTCGACGCTGGTCGCATCCATCGGGTCGAAACCGGCCATCGCATCGTAGGCGAGCGCCGCATCTTCGACGTTTCGCGTCAACGGGCCGATCTGGTCGAGGCTCGATGCAAACGCGATGAGCCCGTAGCGCGAGATGCGTCCGTACGTCGGCTTGAAGCCGACGAGATTGCAGAACGCCGCCGGCTCGCGAATCGAGCCGCCGGTATCGCTGCCCAACCCGATCGTCGCTTCGTAAGCGGCGACGGAGGCCGCCGAACCGCCGCTCGAGCCACCCGGAACGCGCTCTAAATCGTAGGGATTGCGCGTGACGCCGAGCGCGCTGTTCTCGCACGATGAGCCCATGGCGAACTCGTCCATATTCGCTTTGCCCACCGGAATCGCGCCGGCGGCGAGCATCGACCGTACCGCACTCGCCGTATAAGGAGCGACCCAACGCTCGAGCATCTTGCTGCCGCAGGTCGTCACCGTCCCTTCGAGCGCCAGATTATCTTTGACCGCGAGCGGTACGCCGGCGAGCGGGAAGCGTTCGCCGGCGGCGATGCGCGCGTCGAGCGCGTCGGCGCTTTCGCGCGCCTGCCGTTCGAGGACGCTGAGATAGGCTCCGACCTGCGGTTCGACGCTCGCGATTCGCGCCAACGTCGCCTCGACCACTTCGCGCGCCGAGCACTCGCGCGCGTTTACCGCGCGCGCGATCTCCTTCGCGCCCGAGGAAATATGCGACGACATCGTTACGCCTGCCCGATGATGCGCGGCACGCGAACGAACGCACCCTGCCGCTGCGGCGCGCCGGAGAGCACGACTTCGCGATCGAGCGACGGACGTTCGATATCTTCGCGCATCACGTTCCGCGACTCAACGACCTGCGCGGTCGCCGGGATGCTGTCGAGATCGAGGTCGGCGAGCGTCGCCACGTGCCCGAGCAGATCGCCGAGTTGTGCGCCGAAGCGCGCGACTTCGTCGTCGGTCAGGGCGATGCGGGCCAATTTGGCCACGTAGGCGATATCAAGATTCTCGGATGACAAAATCGGGGTACTCCGTAGGTGAAGATTGGTCGTCGTCGGGCCATTCGGGCGGAGGCGTATCGGCAAAGGCCGCTTCGACCGCCGCTTGAATTTCGCGCGCGTTACAGTACAGCGTAACGAGCGTCTCGACGTGTCCCGTCTGCGGGAACATATCGAATGGCTGAACGATTCCGACGTTATAGCCATTGGACGTCAGAAACTTTAAATCCCGGGCGAGGGTTGCCGGGTCGCACGAGAGATACCAGATATTGGGAACCCGCGCGCGCACGACCGCCCCGAGGGTCGCTTCGTCGCTCCCCTTGCGCGGCGGATCGAGAAAGAGAATCTCCGCCTCGCGTAGACGCGCCGCGATCTCGGGGCGGTCGACCGCTTCCTCGACGCGTGCCGCTTCGAATTCTACGCGATCTTGCAAGCCGTTGAGTTCGGCGTTCGCCTCGGCCTCGCGCACCGCTGCGGGGTTCTCCTCGATACCCAAAACGGAGCTGCCGGCGGCGGCGAAGTAGAGCGAGAAGGTTCCCGCGCCGCAATACAGATCGACGATCTTGCGGGGCTGCGCGAGCCCGCCGCGCATCAGTGCGAAAATTTTGGCGACGATGCCGGGATTCACTTGAAAGAACGACTCCGGCGAGACGCGATAGCGAACGCCGGCGATCGTCTCTTCGATCGTCGTCGTGCCGGCGAGCGTCCGCTGCTCGCGCCCCATCACGGCATTCGCACTCGCCGGATCGAAGGAATTCGCGATTCCGCGCACTCTCGGCAATCGTTCGAGCAGATGGGGCGCAGCGCGGGCGACCTCCGGCGATTCGCGATCCGTCGTGATCGAGAGCACGCTTTCGCCGAGCGCCGCGGATGCACGCGCCACAAAGTGTCGCGCGACGCGGTAGAGCGCTCCGAGCCGCTCTTCCAAACGCAGGGAATGGAGGCGCCCGACGATCTCGTCGAGCTCCGGCACGAGGATCGGGCAACTTTCGATCTCGACGAGTTCGTGCGTCCGCTGGCGGAAAAACCCGAGCCCCGGTGGGGATTGCTCGCCGCCGCCGCCGACGACCAGCGCGACCTTATTGCGATAGCGCCGCGAACGCGGGGACGGGAGAACGTTGCGCACGTCGACGCCCTGCAGGCCCCCGATTCGCCGCAGCGCGTTGTGCACGACTTCGCGCTTCCAGGAGAGCTGGGCGGGATAACTCATGTGCTGCACCTGGCAGCCGCCGCAGGTCCCAAATGCCGCGCAAAACGGGACCACGCGATGTGGCGAACCCGAGAGCAGGCGAACTTGCGTCGCGACGGCGTAGCGCGCCTTGAGCGTGGTAATCCGGACGAGCGCTCGTTCCTGCGGGAGCGGCCCCCAACAGAACACGGCAAGAGAACCGAGTCTTCCTACGCCTTGCCCGTTGACGAGCAGATCGTGGAAGGTCAGTTCGAATTCGTCCCCGACGCGAATGCGCGGCGGGTTAGGCGCTATTCCTTTGGTCGTCAAGCGTTTTCAACAATGAGTTCGCCTCGTCGATTAAGGCTTGGATACGTTGGCCGGTTGGGTCGGATTGACGGCGAAAAAAGAGCACGCGCGCGGCGACCGCGGTGAGGGCGAGGCCGAAGCCCGCAACACCGATCCAGATCAACGCGCTCTTCATCGAAGAACGCTCGTTGCCGGCTTCGATCTCCGAGCCCGGTTCCTGTTTACTCTGCTCGTTCATAGCTCCGTGAAGGTTTCGCTATGGATGCGGTGTTACTCTGCATCCGTGCCCCGAAGTTATTTGAGCCCGACGACGCCCGCCGATCTCCCGGCCGCGCGCCGCCGCCGTGCGTTCCTCGCCGTCACCGGGGCCCTGGCGTTGCATTTACTCGCGCTCTTGCTCGTCGTGCGCCTCGTGGTCGCGCACTTTCAGGAGCAGCGGGCCGAAAAGACGCAGATCGTCGCCCTGGCGACGGTGCGGCACCTCGCACCCAAGACCGTGCCGCAACCCGCGTCGCCGCAGAGGCCGACCCAGTCGTCGCAGCGCGCCGAGCAGGCCCAACCTGCCGCCGCTCCTCCTTCCAGCGCACGCTCGCAGCGCCCGCGGCGCTCGCTCCCGCACGGCCGTATCCCGCCTGCGCCCTCGCTCGACCCGGCGCGGCAGTTCGTCGAGCGCCAGGAGGCGCAGCTCGCACGCGAAGCGGCTCGGATCAACGCGAATCGAGCGCCGCTCTCAATGGCGACGAATGCCCCCGATCCCTCCTCGTTTCGACGGAGCATCGTCGATAGCGGCGGCGTCTCGCGTATCGATTACGCCGAGGCCTATATTCTTCCACTACAGCACTGGTTCAGCGGCGCGTTGAGTTGTTATTACGTCCGATACGCCGCGTCGTTCTCCCAGGGCGGCAACGAAAAGGGCGAGATTCCCTGGCCGGTCTGCTACGCTCGCGACCACGACGAACTCGCGCACGGGCCCTATCCCCACCGGCTGCCGGTCCCCTATCCGCAGCCCGGCTTCCGCCTGCCGCGGGGAACCTATCTCACGCCGTTCCTGCAGCACATCTTTAACGACCGCCCCGGGTAACGCGAGCAGGCGTTCGCCGGTTCGTATCCCCTCCCGCCGGCAAACGCCTACTCTGCGCACCCTCGCGCGACGCCGTCGTCAGACGAGCGCGAGTTTGTTCTCGACCTCGGTCACGCCGGGGACCGACCACGCAGCTTGGACGGCCTCGCTGCGCTCGAGCCAGCCGTGGACGTTGCCGCTGAGAATCACTTTCCCACCGACGACGCGCACGTCGATCGTATTCGCGTCGAGTTGCGCTTGCCGATGGAACGCCCGCTTGATCGTCGCCTCGACGTTCTCGGGTGAGATACGCGGGCGGAGCGAGATATAGTTCGTCACGCCGCGGACGCCGCGCAGGTTACGCACCGTCTCGGCCGCGCGTTCGCGCTGATAGTACCAATCGACGGTACCCTCCAGCGTCACGTGTCCGTCTTCGACGATGGCGCGAATATCGCTCGGCAAGGTGACGTTCCAGGCCAGGGCGTTGGTGACTTCATGAGCGATATCGGTGTCGTTGCGCACGTGCATCGCCGGAAGATCGACGGCGAGCTGCTCGGCGACCGCTTTCACGCCCTTGACCCGTTTTGCGGCTTCCTCGGCCGCCCACTTCTCGGCGAAGCTGGACACGTTTCCGGTGAGCGTGACGACGCCGTCCTCGGCGGTGACGCCGATGTGTTGCGCGTCGATCTGCGGGTCGAGATCGAGCTCGGCGAGCACGTCGTCGCGTAGTTTTTCGTTATTGACTTGTGACATGGTGAGGTTCTCCTCCATGCCGTATTGTAGGGAGCCGGTCGGCGGTTTTGAGGAAAGTCTAGTGAAAGTTCTGCGCGCGGACGTCGGCGAGCATCTTCGCGCTCTCCAACGGTTCGATCTCCAGGGCGAGCACGTCGATACAGCCGCTCTCCTTTTGCGGGGTTCCGGTAACGATCAACGTTGCATTCGTCGCAATAACGCGCTGCGTTCGTTCGTAAAGATCGGGGTACTCTCGGGGAATCATCGGCGTGCCGATGATTCCCCGATGTAGAATACCGCACGGCTCCCGCTCGTCCGGAGCTCTATGTTACGGTTGTAGCGTTACAATGGTATCGGTGCCGCGAAGCAACGGAAAATCCGCGAATGCCCTTCTCCAGTAGAGCAATGCGATTATTGTTTTTCCAGGCACGAATTCACTGGGTAAAGCGGCGCAATAGTTCTCATTTTCAATTATTTTTGTACGAGCGCATTTTAGCGGTAGCTCGTTGAGCGTTGTGTTGAAAGCTAACAAAAAATTGCGAATCTTGCCGCTTCGAGGATCCCGAAGCCATATCTCCATTTCCGCCGGCAACATTTTTGCCGAAAAAGCGTACCCTCCAAAAACGCCCACGGCAACACGAATGCGATGGGCACCGCGGGGACGAACCGGCACGAGCGCGATATATTCGTAATTTGGTTGGGGCACTACTCGAGGTGCCGGAGTAGCCCTGTCCGTGGTATTGACCGGACCTACGACTGCCGCCGAGACGGGGTGCGCAACCGGTTGCGTAAGCACCACGAGGAGCGCGCAAAGAAGAACTTTGTTCGCCCTATTGATGAAAATGCAATGTTCACGCATGGGCTAATATGGATCCGTGAAACCGGGGTCGATAAAGGTGATGCCATTTTCAACGATCCCCGATAAGGTCGAACGAGACGTAGATCCACCGCTCGTACAAGTTGCGTTCCGCGGGGCCGACGCTATCGAACGCGATGAAACGCCGGTTTTGCTCTTGTCGGCGGCTGCCGTTGCAGATAGAGCGCCTGTTGAAGGCGCGTTGATTGCCCCTGCGAGTCCTTCCTGCAGAGCTCCAGTTTCATCTGTTCCAAAAGCATTTACGAGATCGTTATGAATGAGCATGTGCTCCCAAGCCTGTTCACCGGGCGAGTTGGTCAGTTCACCGGGGATGCTGCACGTGGTACATGGAATATTTGCCGTGTTATAGTCGTAAGTCGTGCCATTAATCGTGAACGTGGCGCTGCTTGGCATGTTCGACAAAAATCCGGGCTGCGATTCATAGTAGAGATGATCGGTCTCATGGTATAGGATTTGGGTGGGATCTTGACCGTTCGCTTCGGCCGCTGCCATTTGGGAAGGATCGTAAGAAATGACGCCGGTTTGGGAGCTGAGACGATCGCGGAGCCTTGCGCGCCCGCCTGCGGTAGCATGCTTCCCGATCCGCCGGAGCAGGCAGCGAGGCTACCGATAACAAGCAAGGTCATAAAGGTTGTTTGTTCTTTTAGGTATTTCACGAACTCTCCCGTTGATATTCGGTGGCAAAGCGGGTCACGGCAGGCCGTGACGGGCGCCGCTTCTCGGAACGGGGGGGGGGGGGGGGGGGCGTGGGGGCAAGTTTTGCGCGCGGACGCCGGGGAGCATTTTCCCGCCTCCCAAGGGTT
>JAJXXM010000165.1 GCA_021781095.1 bacterium | reverse complement strand
CGCGCGCGCCGCGGCGAGCGCACCAAGGTAACCGTGGATCGCATTCACGCCACCCTGTAAGTAGAGTTCGTAGGGCTCGCGGAGCGGTGCATCGCACGAAAGTTCGATCGTTGCACCGGAAACGAACGCGCCGCCCGACATGACGACCGGATCGCGATAGCCCGGCACCGCGCCCGGTTCCGGGCGGAAACGAGCGTCGATCGGCAACACGCTCTGCAGGCCGCGCGAAAAGCGCAGCACGCGCTCGCGGTTGCCCAGAGCAATCGCCTGCACGATATCGGTGCGCCGCGCACCCGGCGCGGGATCGACGCGAAATCCGCATTCCGAAAAGAGCGCGGCGGCAAAATCAAGAGTTTGTAAAGACGCCTCCACGATGCTCGGCGCCTGGAAAAGCCCTTGAATAAAGGCTTTCCCGAAGCCGAGCGTCGGGCCGAGCGCATCGTTGAGCCCCGGGGCGTAGAGCGTCGCGGCAACGAGATCGACCAGGTCGGATCGCCCGATGCAGTAGCCGCCGGTCGGCGCGAGCGAGCCGCCGAGATTTTTAATCAGCGATCCCATGACGAGATCGGCGCCGACGTGCGTCGGTTCGCGTTCTTCGACGAGTTCGCCGTAACAATTATCAACGAGAATCGGAAGATCGGAGCGCACCGCGCGCAGACGCGCAAAAGCGCGTTCGAGTTCGGCGATCGAAAGACTCGGACGGGTTGCGTAGCCGCGGGAGCGTTGCACGAAAATTGCGCCGCGATCGATCGCACGTGCTTCGCCTTCGAGCGCGTCGCCGTCGATCGTTCCGTCGGGAAGCAGAGCGATCTCGCGATACGAAAATCCACCGAGTTGTGCGAGCGAATTCGGCGCGTCGACGATCGCATTTCGCAAGGTATCGTAAGGGCGCCCGGAGATCGTCAGCAAGGTGCCGCCGCGCGGCACGCACGAACGAAGCGCGAGCGCGATGGCGTGCGTACCGCTGGCGATCGTCAGACGCGCGAGCGCACGTTCGGCGCCGAAGAGACGGCGCAAGAGCGATTCGTAGGCGGCGCGCGCGGCGTCGTCGTAGCCGTAGCCGCTGCTTCCCGCGAGATCGCTCTGCCCGATCCCTTCGTCGAGAAATGCTTGCAGGACATTCATGGTAACGGTGCGCTGCGCCGGATAATCGAGCCCTTCGACGCGCTGCCATGCGCGCTCCGCGGCGCGCGCGAGTTCACCGGTAAAGCCGAAGCGTTCGCAAAGTTCGACGATCATGCGAGCCCGACTTCGTGACGCTCGTACGCGCGTACTGCCGGCAACCATAACAAGGTCGCGACGAAGAGATTGGCAAGCAATAAAATCGGGGCGCGCCAGTCGAGCGTCGCTAGATAGACCGAGATCGGCGCGGGAATCGAGGAGGGGACGTAAAAGGCGGCGCGAGCGACCCACCCGGCGGAGACGGCAACGTAACTGATGCTTGCCAAAAGCATCGGAATACCGATGAACGGCAAGGCCAGAATCGGATTGCCGACGATCGGCAACGTGAAGAGCAAGGGTTCGTTGGCGTTGATCAGCGCGAAAGGGAGAGTCGCGCGACCGATGCGGTGCAAACGCGGAATCTTCGAGCGCGCCAACAACGCCGCAAGCGGCAACGTCGCACCGGCGCCACCGGGGAACACGAAGAGAAAGAGCGAGACGACGACGATATGCGGAAGCGGCTGATGCGCTGCAAAGGCGTGCGTATTCTCTGCTTGTAACGAGAGATAGACCGGCGTCACGATGCCGGCGAGCAACGCCGGGCCGTGAATACCGACGCACCAAAGCGCGGTCTCCGCGAAAACGATCGCAAGCAATGCGGGGTAGCTATCGCCGAGATGCGCGAGAGGCGCGAGCGCTGCTCGAACGAGCGCGCTTGCGTTGATACCGGCGGCATGTAAGGCAAGAAAGGGAAGCAGCGCGAGCGGTGCACCGAGATAGGGTGCGGCAGGCAGCAGTCGCGCGGTGTAACTCGCGACAAGCGCGCAGATCATGCCGACGAGAATCGCCAATAGCAACCCGCTTGCACCAACGCTGCGCAGGTAATCGAGCGGCGCGACGGCGCCCTGCGGATGGGGCAACACGAGCGCAAAGGCAAGCAGCGTCACCGCGATCTGCGGAGCGAGCGGCAGCGCGAGTCGCCGCGCGAGTTGCACCGCGAGTGCAATCGCGGTCACGCACGACATCGCGCCGAAGGCCGGCAACATCGCTTCGGCGATCGCGGCGAGCGGAAAGCTCGGCTGCGGCGCGATGCGCCATCCGCCGGGTTCAACGAAGAGGATCGCGAGCAGCGCTACGACGAGCGCAGCGAAGCCGATCGGCAGAGCGCTGTTGAGCGCGCGCGAGATGTTAGAGGCGGCGAATAACGGCTTCGACGCGCCCGACGATAACGACATCGTCGGCGTAGATTGGCTGCATGCGCGCGTTCTCCGGCTGTAGGCGCACGCGCCCCGCTTCGCGATAGAAGCGCTTCACGGTTGCATCACCTTCGAGCATTGCGACAACGATTTCGCCGTTACGCGCATCGCTCTGCGGACGAACCACGACGAGATCGCCGTCGAGAATCGCCGCGTCGACCATCGAGTCACCCTTCACGCGCAGCACGAACGAATCGGAGCCCTTCGGCAGAAAATCGGCCGCGACGAGGAACTCGCCCTCGCGCTCCTCTTGAGCCGCGATTGGGACGCCGGCGGCGACGCGGCCGAGGATCGGCAAGAGCATCCCTTCGGGCATCCCCGCGCGCTCCGAACGCATGGCCCGCGGCTTGGTGGCATCCCGCGTGAGCAGCCCGCGCTTTTCGAGCGTCTTGAGGTGGGCGTGGATCGTCGATGAGGACGAGAGGCCGACGATCTCGCCGATCTCGCGAACCGAGGGCGGGTACCCGTGCTCGGCCGCAAAGCGCTCGATGGCGGTGAGAATCTCCCGCTGCCGCTCGCTCGGAGGGCGTTCGCGCATGCCTGAATCCTTTCTCTCGTGTTTCCGGGGCTGTGACTGCCATGCGTATGGCAGAGCCGTTCGGTAGAAAGGTAGCACAGAGTTCGAAAAATCGCAAACATACGTTCGAGACTCTTGACACCCCGCGGAGCGGGCATGCTAGAATCTAGTGGACGAACAACCGTTCGGCCCAAGATATGGAGGGTTATCCACAATGCGGTCCCGGAAACGAATGAGCCTGATGCCTGCGGTGGCGCTTGCCGCGCTGAGCGCACTCGTCGCCGTTCCGACCCTCTCGATGGGGCGCCTCCACGCCGCCCCGGTCGCCAGATACGCCCAGGTAACGGTCCAGTCGGGCGACACCCTCTGGTCGATCGCGGCGCAGCACCTCGCGAGCGGAAGCATCCAAGAGCGGATCGATGAGATCGTCCGCGTCAACCACCTTCACGGCGCTTCTCTCGTCCCCGGCGAGCAGATTCGCGTCCCCGAATAGCCGCTCTCAGCCCGCGTAGCGGCGCTGTCGCACAGAGTCGACGCACCTCAGTGAGGTGCGTCGCTTTTTTTTCAGCGCTCTTTACGAGAGCCCCCCGATGCGTGATAGGGTAACGGAGGGAACGATATGATGGCGCAACCGTTGGAACCACGCGTCTCGCGTCTTGAGGGAGCCTTCGAGCAAAGCGTCGAGCGGCTCGGCGATGCCAACGCGCGCCTTGAGA
>JAJXXM010000237.1 GCA_021781095.1 bacterium | reverse complement strand
CGACTTTCGTGCGCTCGATCAACGCGCGCACCGCCGTCGCGGCGAGATCGTCGGGACGCACGCCGGCGAGCACGCCGCCGAGCCGACCGATCGGCGTGCGTACCGCATCGATCACCCAAACCTCGCGCGCGCTCATTCCGCCTCCCGTTCGCTGCCGTCCTCATCGAGCGGTGTGCCGTCGGCGAGTTCGCCCTCTTCGTCGATGTCGAGCAACCAAAGCGAGCGATGCGGACCGAAATCGGGGCCGTACTCCGCGGCGACGGCACGCAAGATGCGAGCGATGCGGGCACCGCCGATCTCCCGCCCCCACGCGATCGGGCCGAGCGGATAGTTCGTACCTAAGCGCATGGCGAGATCGACATCTTCCGCGCTCGCAACCTCCTCGTGCACCGCGATCACCGCTTCGTTGACGATCGATCCGACCAGCCTGCCGAGGATGAGCCCCGGCGAGGACGCCACGAGGACGACCCGTTTGCCGAGCCGCTCGAAGAACTCTTGTGCAAGCGCGAGCATATCGTCGTCGAGTTCATCGTGGTCGACGATCTCGATCGCGCGTTGCGATGCAAAAAGTCCCAAAATACCGTAGCCGATAAAACGCTCGGGATGGCGTGCGCGCTTGAATAACGCTTTGCTATCGGTGCTGTAAGCGTCGAAAAATATCGCGCAACTCGGATCGAGGAGTCCCTCGATCTCTAACAGGGCCTCGATGCGGTCGGTCGTTCCGTCACCGGCATCGACGGCAATGCTCAACGAAGGTTCGATGTCGACGAGAAATTCATCGTTCTCGATGCGATCGATCGCACCGAACGCTGCTTCTGCCTCGGTCGCGAGATCGTCGGCAAGGGCGCCGAAACCGAGTACGCAGATGCTTTCGTCGAACGCCTCCTCATCGGCGCGCTCCGGAGCCTCGACCGATCGCGGCGGGCGCTCGCCGAGTTCGTAGTTGTAGAAGCCTTTGCCGCTCTTTCGACCGCATGCGCCGGATTCGACGAGCTCGATCTGCGATTCCACCGGTTCGAAGCGCGGAGCGCCCGTGCGCTCGTAGAGCGAACGGCTCGTCGCCAAATTGATGTCGAGACCGATGAAATCCATCAGCGCAAAGGGGCCCATCGGAAAACCGATCCCCAACGCGAGTTCGTCGATATCTTCGATCGTTGCGACGGCGTCGTGTTCGGCATGCAGCGCCTGCAGATAGAACGGTCGCGCGACACGATTGACGATGAAGCCCGGCGTATCGCTCGCTTCAACCGCGGTTTTTCCCAATCGTTCGGCAAATTTGCGCACGCGTTCGACGGCGTCGTTATCGCTCGAATCGGTGAACACGACTTCGACCAGCGGCATTTGCTGCGGTGGATTAAAGAAGTGCATCCCGACGAAACGCTCCGGACGATGCAAGCCTTTTGCCAACTCGGCGAGCGCAAGCGATGAAGTATTCGTCGCGACGACCGCATCAGGCGCCAGCGCCGCCTCCATTGCTTGTAGCGTATCGCGCTTGAGCGTGAGTCGCTCGGGAACGGCCTCCAACGCAATTTGCGCAAGGCTCTGCGCGGGAACCGCTTCGAGTAATTGGATCGATGTACCGACGATCCGTTGGGCCGCTCGCGCCCGAGCGGCCGCATCGGTCTCGACGAGTTCAACATTTTCACCGCGCTCCGCGGCGAGCAGGGCGATGCCGAGGCCCATCGTACCGGCGCCGACGACAAGAAACGTACTCTCCATATCGGCCCCATTCGAGCAAGGGCTTCGTAAAGCCCCGTCGCACCTACCGAGCATGGATCGACCGCACTGGAAACGTCTCAGGAGCACCTACCTCATCGACTCGACCTACCTCAAAATTCGTCGAGACGAGATCGAACTTCCGAATGGCACCGTGCTCCCCGATTATTACATTCGCGAAGCTCGAGGCTTCGCAATCGTCATCGCTCGCACCACGATGCAACGCTTTCTTGCAATCGATCAGTACCGCTACGCATCCGACGATGTAGGCCTGGAGTTCGTCGCCGGATCGCTCGAGCAGGACGAAGAACCGTTGCATTGCGCGCAGCGCGAGATGCGCGAAGAGACGGGATACGAGGCCCCCGAGTGGCGCTTACTCGGCGAATTTCGCCCCGATCCGGTGCGATCGACCTCGATTGCGTATCTCTTCTTCGCTGACGGCGCCCATCGCGTCGCGCCCCCAAACCTCGAACCGACCGAACAGATCGAAGCGGCCGAGCTATCGCTCGAAGAATTGCTTGCGGCCGTTCGCGAGCGCCGCATGCATGCCGGCCCCTCGCTCTCCGCTTTTTCGATCGGCTTGGCACACGGCGTTTTCTAGCCGTTGCGTTCGGGGAACCGCAGCGCGCGCGCCGCGCGAGCGAGATCGCCGATGCTGCCGAAGGGATAGCAATGCTCGGCGGTTGCAGCGATGACTTGCGTCGATGAAGGGTGCGCACCATAGGCACCGATCGCGGCACGACAGTCGCGCGTGAGGATGTTGAGACCGCGCGAATAGGGTGTCGCCGCAGGAACGACGATCAGTTCGTGCGCCGACAAAAACGCGGGAACGCTGCGCTCTCCCCCAAGCGCAACGCTTGGATGAAGGTGTCCGATGACATGGCGAAGCCCCCCGATCCGCGGGCGATCTCCGTGATGGAGCAGCATCCCCGCGCGTTCGATATCTTCGACTAAATCGCCGAGCAGCGCTCTCCCGCGCGTCTGCCCTTCATGATTGCCTGCAACGACGATTAGCGAGCACATCTCCCGTAAATGCGCCAGCGCTGTAACGACACGATCGCCGGCGCCCTCGCTCAGTTGGGAGTGGTGGAGAACATCACCGAGCAAGATGAGTTCGCGCGCGCGATAAACGTCGATCGCCGCCGCGATGCGTTGCAGGCTCTCGTCGAGGCTCCATAACGGGAGCGCACCGCCGATCGCTTCTTCGTACCCAAGGTGGAGATCGGCGACGACGATCGACGCGGTGCTTTCCAGGAGCAGCAATCCTCCGGCGAGCGCCGTTGCGCCATCGCCGAGCGAGATCGAGAGCGCTCGCGGCCCCGCGCTCACGGCGCAATCGCCCCCGCAAGATAGGCGAGGACGCGCTCGTGAAGCGCATCGACCAACTCGCTGCGATCGGCCACGGCGACATCATCGCCGAACGATGAGGTAAGGATTCCGAAACTCATCGGCGATGCGACCGGTGGGTGCAGAATGCGCGGAGGAGCGAGCAGCGAGGCGCAAAACTGCCGCGCGCGTTCTGCATCGAGAACATCTTCGCAGACGCTTCGGAACGCTTCGCGGACGAGCGGAAAGCGAGCATCTTCGCGAACGAGTCGATCGAGAATGCGCCCGCTGTTCCAGCGTAACGAGGAGGCGCGCAGTGCTCTTCCGTTTGCTCGCCGCAGCACGAGGAGCCCGGTATTCGCAACGTAGCGGAAATGCGTTCTCAGCAGCGTCGAACCGAGGAGCCCCTCGCGCAGGTCGGGCGCGAATTCTGCTTCGTCGAAGAGTCGCTCCCACTGGGCGTCGAGCAAACGCGCGCGCGGGGGAAGTTGTAGCATGATTCCCAGATCGTCAGTGAGGATCCGCACCGAACCGCTCGCCATGCGCGCGATGCGCGTTGCTGCGACCCGCGCGAGCGCCTCATTCGCTTTTCTTCCGATTCCCGTCAGCA
>JAJXXM010000314.1 GCA_021781095.1 bacterium | reverse complement strand
GTGAGTCCCGGTTTCCGCACGAGCGAGCGTCGGCGAACCGGGCTGAGCAGAACGATGCGAATCGCCGCGAAGATTTCGCCGTCGAGCCTCACGTGTGCCCGCCGTCGAAAAAGGCGACGCCGGGATTAAGAATGCCATGCGGGTCGAAGCGCTGCTTGAGCGCTCTCATGCGGCTGAGTGCGTTGGGAAGGAGCCCGAAGCAATCAAGACGGTCGTGCGCGTCGCCGCCTCCGGCGAGAATGCGGGCGCGCGGGGCCAGATCGTGGAGTGCATCGTCGAGCATGCCGATCATTTGCGCGAAACCGGCGGCGTCGCCGCCGGCGCGAACCGTCACGTCGCCGTTCATAATATCGACGAGGAGATCGCACTGCATCTCGAAGCGGTCGATCACTCCGGCGACTGCATCGGCGAGCGCGAGTGCGTTTGACGGCAGCGAGGGGCTGCGATAGGTCACCGCATGCGCGCCGGGAAGCTGCATCGGGGCGTCGAGCAGCCGTGAGAAGGCCGCGTGAGCGCCCGCATCGAGCAGCCGAGTCTCGGGGATGCCAGCGCGGCCGAGAGCGGCGCGCCAGTCCAATGTCGCGCGTTCGAGCAGTGCGCCGTCGCACTCCATCAGGATGGCGATGCGTCCGTCGTCGCCGGGATCGCCGTCGATTTCGTGGGGGAAGCCTGCAATCCACCATGCGGCGGCGGGCTCGGGGCGCAGGTTTCGCACCTGCGCGAAAGCGCGCGCGCGCGTTCCCGCCGGAAGCGAGGCGAGAAACATGCGCGTGCATTCGGGGAGTGGTAGCGCTTTGAAGTTCGCACGCAAAAGGACCGCGAGCGTTCCCATCGATCCGACGAAGAGACGGCTGAGATCGTATCCCGCAACGTTCTTCACGACCATCCCGCCCGCGCGTGCGAGGGTGCCGTCGGCGAGCGCGAATGCGCTGCCGATGAGCAGGTCGCGCGGACGCCCGTAGCGGTGGCGGCGCGGCCCGTTCCACGCGGTGGCGAGCACACCGCCGACGCTCGCCCGCACCGCATCGGGTGCGTCGAGCGGAAGAAACTGACGCCGCTCGCGCAAGAGTTGCTCGATCTGCGCGACGGTCGCGCCGCATTCGACGGCGATCGTGAGATCGCGCGGCTCGTATTCGAGAACCGCACGACGCGCGCGAAGATCGATCTCGTCGGCGTCGAGAACGCTCCGGTGCATTCCGGCGAAGACCCCTCCGGCGCGGAGTGCGACGGAGCGTCGGCGCGCGGTTGCCTCGGCGAGTGCGTCCGAAATCGCGATGTCGTTCACGTTCGCATCTCGCGGCATGAGATTCCCGACGGAAAGATCTTCTCGGGATTGAGCAACGCTTGCGGATCGAAGACGTCGCGAACGCACGCCATCGCCGCAAGATCTTCGGTCCGATAGACGAGCGACATGCCGTTCCGTTTCTCGATACCGACACCGTGCTCGCCGCTGATCGTTCCGCCGAGTTCGACGGCGCGCGCCAAGACGATATTTCCGATTTCGATCACCGCGGCAACCTGCCGCGCGTCGCGCTTATCGTAGAGTAACAACGGATGGAGATTTCCGTCGCCCGCATGAAAGACGTTTCCGACGACGATCTCGTGGCGTCGCGCGGCGTCGTCGACCGCCGCCAACATTTCGGGAAGGCGCGTGCGTGGAACGCAGACATCCTGGGTGTAGTAGTTCGGGGCGATTCGCCCGACGGCGCCGGCGGCGCCCTTCCGGCCGCGCCAGAGCGCATCGCGCTGTTCGGCGCTCGTCGCCGCCTGCCACTTCGTCGCGCTGTGTGCGCGGGCGATTCGTGCGATCGCTGCGTCCGCGCTCGCAACCTCTTCCGGTTCGCCCGAAGACTCCACGAGGAGCACCGCGGCGGCATCTTCGGGGTACCCGGCCGCATAGGCGCTCTCGACCGCTCGCACGATCGTCGCATCCATCATCTCGAGGGCGGTCGGGACGATCCCGGCTCCAACGATCGCGCTCACGGCCTCCGAGGCGCTCTCGATGCTGGGGAAGGCCGCGAGCCAGACCCCCGTTGCCGGCGGAATACGGAGCAGGCGGACCCAGGCCGAGGTAACGATGCCGAGCGTTCCCTCGCTGCCTACGAGGAGCGCCGTGAGGTCGTAGCCGAGGTCGTCGACGGCGGTCGTAAAACACTCGCCGCGGTCATCGACGATCTCCAGCGCGAGGACGTGGTTGACCGTGGTCCCATAGGCGAGGCAGTGCGGCCCCCCGGCATTCGTGCCGATGTTCCCGCCGATCGTGCTGGCCCGCTGCGATGCGGGGTCGGGAGCATAAAAGTAACCCGTCGACGCGATACGTTCGCTGAGTTGCAGGTTGACGAGCCCCGGCGCGACGCGCGCCCGGCGGTTTTCGATATCGAGCTCGAGCAACTGATTCATCCGCGCGAACGAGAGCACGATACCGGCGCGCAGCGGCGTCGCTCCGCCGCAGAGCCCGGTCCCCGAGCCGCGAGCGATCAGCGGCTCCTCGAGATCGCGCGCGATCTTTACCACCGCGCTCACCTGCGCGGCAGAGGTCGGCAGCACGACGGCGCTCGGAAGCACGCCTTGGCTGTACGCGTCGAAGGAGTAGCATGCAAGGTCCTCCGGAGAGGTCTTGACGGCTTCGGCTCCCAGCGCTTCGGTTAGTCGTTCGATCAGCACGGTTCTCCGTCGAATGTTTGGGCATGCAGGAAGAGGTGCCTGCCCGGCTTAACGGCTCGACAGCAAATGTTCATGTTCGGGAAGAAGAAGAAACCGACGACGAAGAGCATGCTTCGCGCACAGCCGGGCGTGCAGCAGAAGCGCTCTGCGTTCCGTATGCCGGTGGAATTCGAAGTCTTCTACGAACTCGATGGGCGGAAAGGGCGCCGTTCGGCGCTCGCCAACGATCTCTCGGCGGGCGGCCTTCGGCTGGTTACCGACGAGGATTTGATCAAAGGCTCGTTGCTCCATCTCGATATTCAACTGCCGGCGGATTTTCTCGACGAAATGACCGTCGATAAGGAAGTTTTCAAACAGACCCCGTTCGGCTTGCGCCCCGAGACCGTTCGCGAACGCCCGCCGGGTTTCGAACCGATGCGCCTGCGCAGCAAAGCGCTCGCGCCGTTCTACGATCTCGGCATGAAAAAATTTGCGTACGGAATGGCGTTCGTCGATACTCCGCCGCCGGTTCAAGAAGAACTTCAGCGCTTCATCCATCTCTGGCAGCTGAACTTCTTACGCACGCGCCGCAACGACGACTAGCCGGGTGCCTCGATACGGGCGCTAAAGCGCCCTACTCGGCGTGACAACGATCGCTGTTCGGAGTGAGAACGGTGCGTGTTCCATTGCCCGAGGACGACGAGCGACCGTGCGATGACGGTGCACCCGACGAACGAGCGGCGAGGACCCTGACATTGCTTGTCCGAGCCGCGAGCGTCTAGTGAGGAGCGGTGCGCCGCAGTCGCACGGTCGCGCAAGTGTCGCGCCTCGATACGGGCGCTAAAGCGCCCTACTCGGCGTGACAACGATCGCGCTACTCGGCGTGGACTTGCCCCGATTTCGTGGACAGATAGTTACGTGACATCTGTGCATTGTTCGAACTCGATGGGGCTCAGATAGCGATTGGCCGAGTGTCGGCGGCGAGGATTGTACCACGTCTCGATGTACTC
>JAJXXM010000318.1 GCA_021781095.1 bacterium | reverse complement strand
TTGGCGGGCATCGGCTTCGGAAAGAATCTCCCGAGCCGCGCGATCCTCTTCACGTGCTGCGGCGAGCAGCGCTTCGCCGTTCTCGAGCAGATCGACCGCCGCGCGCATCTCTTCCCAGAGCGCAGCAAGTGCGTCGGCATCCCCGTTGCCGTAGAGACGCGCGAGTCGTTCGAACTCCGCCGAACGCGATTCGAGCGCTTCGAGTTCGCCCGGTGCGCGCTCGAGGCTTTCGAGCGAACGTGATATCTCGAGCGCGAGGTCGCCGCACTCACCTTGTATCGCCTCCATGCGCGCGAGAATCTCGGCGATCTCCGGGAGAAGCGAGAGAATCGATCGCAGCGCCGCATCGGCGCCGCCGATCGCGCTCTCGGCGGATCCCTCTTCGCCGCGCAGCGCTTCGTGCGCGGAGCGCAGGGCTGCGGCGATGCGTTCTCCATGGGCGAGCACGGTGCGGCGCTCGCGCATCGTTGCGTATTCCCCGGCCTCCGGGCGAAGTGCTTCGATGGCGAGCAACGCATCGTGAACGAACGCCGCCCGCTCTCGCTCCGTCCGTCGCGCTGCTTCCAATTCGGTCAATCGGTTCCGCGCCGCATCGACCGCTCGATATGCCGCGGCGACCGCGTTCGCCGCGTCGAGCGTCGCTTCACCACCGAAGCGGTCGAGCATGGTTCGCTGAAAACTTGCAGCGGTCAGCCGCTGCGCTTCGTGCTGACCGACAAGATCGACGATCTCGCGGCCGAAATCGCGCAGCACCGCGAGGCTCGCGCTGCGCCCGCAGATGCGCGCGGCACTCTTTCCGCTTCGCGATACCTCGCGTTCGAGCGTGATATCTTCATCGTCTTCAATTTCGTACCCGCGCTCGTCGAGCCACGCTTTGAGTTCTTCATCGGCGTCAACGTGTAGCGTCACCAACGTGCGTTCTTCCGGACGAGCGATACTTTCGATATCGTTGCGCGCTCCGCAGGCGAAGGCAAGCGCTCCGAGAAGCATCGACTTCCCCGAACCCGTCTCGCCGGTAAATGCAGTGAGCCCCGCTCCAAACTCCACGTCGGCGCTCCGGATGAGCGCGAAGTTCTCGATACGCAAGGAACGAAGCACGAATCGCGCCTACCGAACCGTTTCGACGATCGAGGCACCCCAGCGGAGTTTCGCTTCGAGGCGCTCGAAAAATCGCAGTGCCTCGACGCGAGCGAAGCGCACCAATCGTGGATAGCGGTAGACGACGATTGGCTCGTTCGGTGCGATCTCGGTCACGACATCGCCGTCGCACTCCAAGTGCGCTCCACCGAGATCGGCATCGCAAAAAATGGTGACGCGCGCATCGCCGGCGACGATGAGCGGACGCGAAAACAACGTATGCGGCAGAAGCGGAACGACGCCGAACGCATCGACGCGCGGTGAAATCAGCGAACCCCCGGCGGAGAGAAAATATGCCGTCGAACCGGTCGGCGTGCAGACGCAAATACCGTCGGCCGGAACACCGACTGCTTCTTCATCATCGAGATGAAGTCGAAAGGGAACGACACGCGCGATATCGCCTTTGCGAACGACGACATCGTTGAGCGCAAAGTGCTTCTTCCCACAGACCTCGACTTGAAGGGCAACGCGCTCTTCGATGAGGAGCCCGCGGTCGAGAAGATCGGGGAGATCTTCGATGCGGGGATCGTTGCTATCGAACTCGGTGAGAAAACCCAAGCGGCCGGTATTGATACCGAGAATCGGAATACCGAGATCGACGACGCGCCGCGCGGCCCGGAGCAGCGTACCGTCGCCACCGATGCTCACGAGGAGATCGGCACGTTCGAGGAGCTTGGGATCGGCCGCTTCCCCATCGAGAACGACGCACGAGATCGAGCGCTTCTCGAGAAGGCCGATAAAATGTCGGGCATACGCATGCGCGGACTCGCGCGACGAGAGGTGGACGGCGACCGAACGCCGCGCGAACGAAAGCGTTTTCATGGTGCCGATAGTCCTTCGCCGACGACCTCCTCGATTCGTCCCTCCGCAAGCGGTTCTCCCGAACGCCGCAGTTGAAGCAAGAACTCGCGGTTCCCGGCAGGTCCCTTCAACGGTGAGGAGATCAACGCCGTCGGCAGCAGGCCGAGCGCCGCCGAGGAGTCCGCGACCTCGTGCAGGACGGCGCGATGGATGGACGGGTCGCGCACGACGCCGCCGCGCCCGAGTCGCTCTCTGCCCGCCTCGAATTGCGGCTTCACCAACGCGACGACCGTGCCGTCGGGTGAAAGAAAGCGCATTGCCGAGGCGAGTATCGTATGCAGCGAGATAAACGATACGTCGATCACGATGAGCTCGAATGGTACCGCAAACGCATCGACGGGAAGATTGCGCGCATGTGTCCGCTCCATGACCGTGACGCGAGGATCGTTCCGCAGGCGCCAATCGAGCTGTCCGTAGCCGACGTCGAGCGCAGTCACATGCGCGGCGCCACGCTGGAGCAGGCAATCGGTGAAGCCGCCGGTCGATGCGCCGATATCGAGCGCCCGCAGTTCGCTGACGTCGATTGCAAATGCATCGAGCGCCGCTTCGAGTTTCTCCCCTCCACGGCTCACGAATCGGCGCGGCTGACGCACCTCGATCGACGCACCAGGCCGGACGTTGGCTCCGGCTTTCTGCGCCGGCGCTCCGTCGACACGGACTCGACCTTCGAGAATAAGGCTGCGCGCATGCGAACGCGAGAGCGCGAATTGCTCGGCAACTGCATCGTCGAGTCGCGTTCCTTTCATCCTCGGCTTCTTCGTGAAGCGCCACGCAATGCTTTCCGCAGCGCTGCTTGCTCGGGCAGGAGGGGCTGCGGAAAGCGCCGCAGGCTGCTGCGACGGAGGTCGTAAACCATGAGTGCTGTCCGCGTTCTCGCCGGTACCCGAAAAGGCGCCTTCATTCTTCAGGCCGATGCAAAGCGCGACCGTTGGAAGATCGAGGGCCCATTGTTCCCCGGCTGGGAGATCTACCACATGACGGGCTCACCCGCCGATCCCCAACGCCTCTACGCCTCGCAGTGCAGTTCGTGGTTCGGCCAAGTCATGCAGCGCTCCGACGACGGTGGGCGGACGTGGCGCACGGTCAATAATGAATTCACCTACGCCGGCACTCCCGGGACGCATCAATGGTTCGACGGTACCGCGCGCCCGTGGGAGTTCAAACGCGTCTGGCATATCGAGCCCTCGCCGACGAACCCCGACGTCCTCTACGCCGGTGTCGAAGATGCTGCGCTCTTTCGCTCCGACGACGGGGGCGAGAGTTGGCGCGAACTCGACGCGCTCCGCACCAGCAGCACCGGAAGCACCTGGCACCCCGGTGCCGGCGGCCTCTGCCTTCACACCATCATCGTCGATCCTACCGATGCGCAACGAATCTACGTCGCGATCTCTGCAGCCGGAGCGTTCCGCACCGACGACGGCGGAGCCACCTGGCGCCCGATCAATCAAGGCCTTCATTCGGAATATATTCCCGATCCCAATGCCGAGGTCGGGCACTGCGTGCATCGGCTCGCCATGCACCCGGCGAAGCCGGAGGTGCTGTTCATGCAGAAACACTGGGACGTTATGCGCAGCGACAACGGCGGCGATCGATGGCACGAGATCAGCGGCAACCTCCCCACCGATTTCGGATTTGCAATCGACGTTCACGCTCACGAAC
>JAJXXM010000086.1 GCA_021781095.1 bacterium | reverse complement strand
GTTCGTTAGTTCGGCATTCCCATCGTTTGTCGCCAGCGCCAATAGCGCTTTGGCAGCCGCCTCTCCTTGTCCGGCGAGAAAGCTATACTCGGCGGCCCGAGCGGCATAGACCAGGCCGAGAACGGCGATCGCGATTCCTAACGCGAACGCAACCGCCGTCGGGAACATAATTCGAAAAGTCATCGAGTCGCGAATCATCATGTGGCCTCCATTCCTACGAATAGTCGTACCACGTGAAGTTTACGATTCGGTTATGAATGTATTATCGAATTCTCCACTAACCCGACCTCTTTTGCAACGGCAGCAAAAGCATCGAGTGCGCGATCCATCTCTTCGCGCGTCAGTGTCGCGCAGAGCTGCGTGCGAATGCGCGCCGTTCCTTCGGGAACGACGGGAAAGCCGAATCCGGTTACGAAGACGCCGCGTTTGAGGAGTTTATCGCTCATCGCAATCGCGAATGCCGTCTCACCGACGATAATCGGTACGATCGCGCTCGGCCCCGGCAAGGGTTTCAATCCGATTTTTTCGAGCCCGGCGCGGAAATAGGCGACGTTCTCCCGGAGCGCGCGAACGCGTTCGGGATGCGCATCGAGCACCTCGATCGCAGCGAGTGCGCTACAGGCGACGGTCGCCGGCAACGCATTGGAGAACAATTGCGGACGCGAGCGTTGGATGAGCGTATCGACCAACGCATGGCTACCGGCGACGAAACCGCCGGCCGCGCCGCCGAGCGCTTTGCCGAGTGTCCCGGTGATGATGTCGATCTCTCCGGTGAGGCCGAAGTGTTCGATCGTTCCCCGCCCGGTCGCGCCCATCACGCCGGTCCCATGCGAATCGTCGACCACGCTGACCGCCCCGTACTTTTTACAGAGCGCGACGATCGCCGGAAGATTCGCAACCGAACCCTCCATCGAAAAAACGCCGTCGGTGACGACGAGCACCGGCGCGCAGCCCTGCACCGCCTGTAGCTTCGCTTCGAGGTCGGCCATATCGCCGTGTTTGTAGACGCTGCGTTTCGCCTTATTCGCCAATCGCACGCCGTCGATGATCGACGCGTGATTTAACTCATCGGAGATAATCGCCGAACCCTCACCGCAGATCGTTGCGAAGAGTCCGGTGTTGGCGTTCCAACAGGAGACGTACGTGAGCGATGCCTCGGTGCCGAGAAAACGCGCAATACGCTCTTCGAGGCGCCGATGCACGTCGAAGGTACCGCAGATGAAGCGCACCGATGCGGTGCCTGCACCATAACGATCTAAGCCCTCTTTGCCTGCAGCAACGACCGCGGGCTCGTCGGAGAGCCCGAGATAATTATTCGACGAAAGAACGATAACGTCGCCGGCCTCTTCCATGTGTACGCTCGGTGCCATCGGCGAGGTAATGTGGCGCAGGTGCTTGTAGGTGCCGGCGGCCTTCAGCGCATCAAGTTCTTTCTGTAGCGCAGCATCGAATGCGGCGTTCATTTCTTCCCTCCGGTGAGATCGAGGACGATTTTTGCGGCTTCGCCGCTATGCATGAGTTCAAAGGCGCGGTCGTACTCTTCAAACGGCAACACGTGGGTGATAATGGGGCGAAGGTCGACGCGCCCGCTCTTCACCAGCGCTTGCGTTTGAAACCATGTCTCAAACATCCGCCGACCATTGATTCCCAATACGGTCAGGCCTTTGAAGATAATACGCTCCGCAAGATTGATATTGATGCTGTCGGAGGGAATGCCGAGGAGCGCGGCGCGCCCGCCGTTGCGAACCATTTGCAGGCCCATATCGATCGCCGCGCCGCTTCCCGACATTTCGAGCAGGACGTCGACGCCGTTCCCACCGGTGCGCGTCTTCATCTCCTCAACCAACCCGCTGCTGCGCGAATCGAAGACTGCGTCGGCCCCAAGGCGTTTGGCGAGCTCGAGCTTGGCGGGGTTGACGTCGAAGGCGTAGACGCTCGCAGCGCCTGCCGCGCGCGCGACCGGAATCGCCATCAGCCCGATCGAGCCGACACCGGTAATCGCAACGCTCTTGGTACTCACATCCGCCGCCATCACGGTATGCACCGCGTTTCCGAGCGGATCGAAGACCGCAGCGAACTCATCGGGAATCGCCGGGTCGAGCGGCCACACGTTGTATTCGGGCATCGAAATATATTCTGCAAAGGCACCGTCTCGGTCGACGCCGATAATTTTTACGCGCTCGCAGATATGGGCATCGCCGATCCGACAGAGGAAGCAGGTAAGGTCGGCGATGTGTCCCTCGGCGCTTACGCGGTCGCCGACTGCAACCGCACGAACCGCCGCCCCGACCGCTGCGACGCGACCCATGAATTCGTGCCCGACGGTGACCGGCGGCACGATACGGTTCTGCGCCCACGCATCCCAGTGATAGATGTGCGCGTCGGTCCCGCAGACCCCCGCTTTCTCCACACGAATGAGGACGTCGGTCGGTCCGATCGACGGAATGGGAAGCTCTTCGAGCGTAAAGCCCGGGCCGGCGGCGTTTTTGCGGAGCGCATGCATGCTGTTTTTCATCTCTGGGCCCCGGTATTCGCGCCGATCTATCCGCTACCTCGACGGGGACAAAAAGAGGGGCCCGCGTCGCCGCGAACCCCTCCCTTTTCTCGTATCGGCCGACGACTAGAAGTCGTATTCGACCTGTACGCGATTGTACTTGAAGAGCGGCAGGCCGCCGAACTGCTCCGTACGCTCGCCGTAGCGATCGCGCACGAGCCAGCCGTGGTAGGCACCCTTGCCGACCTTGTTGATGAAGTAGAACGCGTCGAGATCGGTCTCTTGCGTCGGTGCAAGCCCAACGGCGCTGGTACCGTCACGATAGAACGCCCGCGAAAGAATCGCGTGGAAGTGCTTGTTCGTCGAGTTGAACATCAGCGCGAATTTCACGCCCTGCCCGTAGGTACGACGATCGACCATACCCTGCGTCATCGAGGTGGTGAAGAACGGATCGGTGGCATACGAGTCGGTATACGGCGATGCGAAACCACCGTAGTAGATCGTCGTGGTGCCGGCCGCGCCGTTGCTCACGCAGTTGTAGCCGTTTCCGGCGAGGAGGTAAGGAACGTTCGTTGCAGCCGACGTACCGGCACCAACGAGCCCGTGAGCGGCACTACAGCTGACGCCCGCGGGAAGAACGACGGTATCGCTCTTTGCCGGAACGTTGTTGTAGCCGACGGTGAAGTCGACATTCTTCGTTAACGAGAGGCCGGCCTGAAGGCCGTATCCCGTCGCGCGAATCTTGCCGATCAGCGCGCTTCCGGTATCCTGTTCGCTACCCGCTTGCAGGGCAACGAAGGGTTTGTACTTCTTCATGAAGCCCGGGATGCTGTACTTCGCATCGAACCACGTCAGCGTCGCGATGTTGTTGAAGCCGTAGTAGTAGAGATCCGCCGCGAGTCCTTTTGCGGCGTAGCCGACCTTGGCGTAGCCGAAGCCGCTGTTGGTCATGGCGTTATTCTTGCCGTTCGGATTGTAGATATTCGGTTCTGAACCCAACGACGGAGCATCGACGTAGTAGCCGGTGAGCAACGTGGAGTTGCCGAACGCCGACTGCGCGCGACCCTCGAACTTCGAGAACACGGCGCCCTCGAGGTTCCAGTTCTTGTTGAGTTTGTAGGTAACGTCGCCGCCCTGAAACGCAACCGGTTTCAGGCGCGAATCCGAGC
>JAJXXM010000345.1 GCA_021781095.1 bacterium | reverse complement strand
CCTACGTCGCCGCCGCACTCGCCGAGAACGGCATCGATTGTTACGCGAGCCATGCCGTCGGCGATAATCGCGAGCGCATTGCGGCGCTCTTTCGCGAGATTCTCGAACGTGCCGACGGCGCGATCTCGACCGGCGGGCTCGGCCCGACCGTCGACGATCTTACGAAAGAAGCCGTCGCCGACGCACTCGGTCTCGGGCTCGAGCTCGACCGCGCCGCGCTCGCCGAGATCGAAGGCTTCTTCGCCTCGATCGGTCGGACGATGCGCGAAAACAACCGGAAACAGGCCTACCTGCCCGCCGGCAGCGTTCCGCTCCCGAATCCGCACGGCACCGCACCCGGTTTCGTCGCGCTTCGCGCCGACGGAAAATTCGTAGCGTGCATGCCGGGGGTGCCGCGCGAGATGAAACCGATGCTTGCAGAACGCTTATTGCCGTGGTTGCGCTCGCGCTTCGACGTGCGCGACGGCATCGTCACGCGGGTGCTGCATACGGTCAACATCGGCGAATCGGAGATCGACCATCGCATCGCCGATCTCTTCGCTTCATCGGAGAACCCGAAGATCGCGGTCCTCGCACACGATTATCGCTGCGACGTGAAAATTATGGCGAAAGCCGATTCGGCGGAGCGCGCGCGCGAGGCGATCGCGCCGTTGGAGGCGGAATTGAGCGCGCGCCTGCGCGGGCACGTTTTCGGAACCGACGCGATGACGCTCGAAGGTGCGGTCCTCGCGCTCCTGGAGGAGCGAAGCGAGCGCCTCGCGGTCGCTGAGTCCTGTACGGGCGGACGGATTTCGGCGGCGATCACCGCGGTGCCGGGGGCGTCGCGTCACTTTCTCGGCGGCATCGTCGCCTACGACAATGCGGTGAAACAGGCGCAGCTTGGGGTGCCTGAGGAGACGCTCGAGCGTTTTGGCGCGGTGAGCGAGGAGAGCGCCCTGGCGATGGCGCGGGGCGTTCGCGCCGCGTTGCACGCGCAGATCGGGTTGGCGACGACCGGGATCGCCGGGCCGGAGGGCGGCAGCCCGGAGAAGCCCGTCGGCACGCTCTGCGTGGCGATCGCCGATGCGCGTGGCGAGCGCGCCTGGACGCTGAAGCTGCACGGCGACCGCGCGGCGATCCAAGCCCGAGCGACGACCGCGGCGCTCGGCCTGCTGTGGCGCGAGATAAAGATTTCCTGAGATTCGCCACCGGGCCCGAGTGAAACGAATCGCCGAAGGGTAACGTCTAGAGGTTATGATGACGGCACGCACCTCGCTCGCGGCGCTCCTCTCCGCCTCACTCCTCGCAGCCTGCGGCGGTGGAGGCGGCATCGGAAATATCATCGGTGGGTTATCGCCGACGCCCTCCCCGACGAACCCGCCGACAAGCACGAGCGTCGGGTATAGTTGTCCGAGCAGCGTCAACGGTACGAGCACGGGGCGCATGGCGGCCTCGCTCGCATCGTTCGGCAGCGACGCGGTGCGCCGCGCTCCCACCAAGCCCGGCTCGTCGGCGAACGTGCAGCCGAGTACGATTCCGGGATTGCTCGAAGTCGTGCGCGGCACCGTCGCGTCAACGGCGCGCGGAACGTTATCGAGCGAGATCGCGCATGCGGGCGGGAACGTCACGCAGCGCTTTACCTTTGCGAATATCGGCAAGAGTATCGATGTCGTCGCGGTGGATCCGGCGAAGAGCGCGGCGATCGCCGCGCAGATGCGCATGCTTCCCGGCGTCACCGAGGTCGTGCCGATGGGCGTTCGCTACACGCAGAGCGTGCTCGCACCGGTCACCACGAACGACCCCTACTTTCACGGGTTCCCCGGTTCGACATCGCCGTATTACGAAGCGGGAAATCCCGCCCCGAGCCCGTCGCCCGGCACGAGCCTTCCGGGACAATGGGACATGCACGCGATATCGCTCGGCCACGCGTGGGCCTACTCGAGCGTGACCGACGCACCGCCGGGATATCAAAACGCCTCGGCGATGGGTTCGTCATCGGTTCGCGTCGCGGTCGTCGATACCGGCGCCGACGTTACCCATCCGGAGTTAAAATCGAAGGTCGTCTACACGCATTGTTTCATCACCGATATTAATTCCGGCGTGCAATCGAGTTCGAATTACGTCACCGATCTCGACGGGCACGGAACCGACGTCGCCGGGATCGCGGCCTCCGCAGTAAACAACAACCTCGGATTCGTCGGTGTCGGCGGCAACGTCTCGCTCATCGTCGAGCGCGTCTTTCCGTCGCCGCCCTCGAATTGCGTCTCGCAGCTGAGCAGCAATCCGCAGGCCTGCAGCACGAGCGCATCGACTGCCGATATCGCCGCGGGGATCGACGATGCCGTCGCACACGGTGCGAACGTCGTGAACTTGAGTATCGGTGCGAGTTGCGCCGGCGGTGACGATCCGCTCGAAGCGAACGCCGTCGCGAGCGCGATCGCTTCCGGCGTCGTCGTCGTCGCCGCTTCGGGAAACTCGGGAGGTGCGTCGCTCGATGCGCCGGCCTGCGATACGGGCGTCATTGCGGTCGGAGCGAGCGCGCTCTCCGACGGCTACCCCAACGGTACCGACAGCAGCGGCGCACCGGGCACGCCGAGCGCTCCGGTCGAGTACGTCGCTTCGTATTCGAACTACCAGGCCGGAAGCACGACGTGGGGGCTCGTTGCTCCCGGCGGTGACCCGGCGAACGTCGGCCCCGGTGTCGACGATCTGCATTGGATCGAGAACATCTATTCGAGCACGGCGATGGGCGGCGCGACCTGTACCCCCGATTTCGAGGCGCCCTCGGGCTCCCAAAACGATTGCCGGATCCTCATCGCCGGAACCTCGCAGGCGACGCCGCACGTCTCGGGCGCTGCAGCGCTGCTGCTCTCGGTCCATCCGAATCTCACCCCGACGCAGGTGCGGAACTATCTTTGCAGCGATGCCTACGTTCTGCCGGGGGTGAGCGCGTCGGCGCAGGGCTGCGGACGGCTCGATATCTATCGCGCGATGGCCGACGTGCTCGGCGACCCGAATCTCCCACCCGCGCAATAGAGGCGCAAAGAGCGGCAGCGCTCGAACGCGAATAGGGCGGCGATGAGACGAACCAGCGCGCGCACCTTCTCGGCACTCTTCGCTTCTTTCGCCGCGAGCGCGATGTTGGTCGCCTGCGGTGGCGGCGGTAGTTCGAACCCCGTACCGACGCCGATGCCGACGCCGACGCCGATTCCGACGCCGACAACGGTGCCGACGCCGGGGCTCTGCACGGCCGGGGTCGGCATCGTTCCGACCGGCTCCGCGACTCCGACGCCGGGGCCGACGCCGGTCCCCGACACGCGCCCGTCGCCGACGCCCGCAGCGCTCTCATTCGTCTCGGTACCGACGGGAATTTTGGTCACCGTCAACGGCGCTTCGATCGGCGTCACGCCGACGGCGACGACGCCGCCTCTCGGTTCCTTTAACATAAACCCGTTCCCGAATAGTCAGACGCTTACGACGGTTTCGTTCGCCGGAGGCGGTGCGAACGGTTCCTACGCGCTCTGCGTGCAGAGCAATGCGAATCCGGTCACGATTCTCTACAACCAAAACGCCGATACGGCGGGAAGCATCGCTTCGGTCGCCGCGGCCTCGCGCGGCCCGGCATCGATTCCGTTCGTGCGCATGCCGGTCCGCCGCACGCCCGCGGTTGCACCGGCGACGCCGATCGCTCGACAGGCG
>JAJXXM010000011.1 GCA_021781095.1 bacterium | reverse complement strand
GCCATCGCGCGCGTGCTCGCGCGATTGCACTATCCGCAAGATGTGATCGCGGGATTTGCCTTCGGCCTCGGCGGCGCGTTTCTGGGAACGTGGTCGGCTCGCTCGCTGCCGTTTACTCGAAGCGGAGCGCCTCGATCGGGCTAAGGTGCGCGGCCTTTTGGGCCGGGTAATAGCCGAAGAAAATACCGACCATCGCTGAAAACCCGACCGAGGCAAAGATCCAACCGGGCGGGATGAGGGTCGGCCACTTTGCGAGCATGGCGACGAGAATCGTTCCGAGCACGCCGACGACGACGCCGATCACTCCGCCGATGGTCGATAGGACGATCGACTCGGTGAGGAATTGGTTGAGAATGCTCCGCGCCCGGGCCCCGACGGCCATGCGTAATCCAATTTCGCGCGTGCGTTCGGTGACGGAGACCATCATGATATTCATAATGCCGATGCCGCCGACGAGTAATGAGACGGCGGCGACGCCGGCGAGGAGGAACTCCATCACCGTTCCGGTGGAGGAAGCGGCCTGCGCGAATGCCTGAAGATTGCGAACCTGGAAATCGTAGGGCTGGGGCGGCGTAATGCGATGACGGCGCGCGAGGAGCGACACGACCTCGCTCTGGACGGGATTGACCTGCGCCGCGGTCGCGGCAGAGATCATCAAAAGATTGACGGTGGTGAGCCCGGTCAGTCGCTCCATCGCCGAGGAATACGGAATGAGCACGACGTCATCTTGGTCCTGTCCCATTCCGCTCTGCCCGAGTGCCGTCATCGTTCCGATGACGGTAAACGGCGAGCCTTTAATAATGACGGTTTTCCCAATCGGCGATTCGCCGCCGGGAAAAAGTTGCGTCACCACGGTTTGTCCGAGTACCGCGACCTTCGCGATCGAAGCGACGTCGCTCTCCGATAGGAAGCGCCCGCTCGCCGGCGCCCAGGCCTTGATGTACGTATAGGTCGGTGCGACGCCGGTGATCTGCGTCTGCCAATTGTTTCCCCCCGCGACGACTTGAGAACGGACGCTCACGATCGGCGAGACGGCCGCAACGCCTGGAAGCTGTGCGATCGCGAGGCCGTCTTGCGGTGTCAGCGAGGAGGCACCGCCGAAGCCGGTACGCACGCCGCCCTGGGTGACGCTGCCCGGCTGGACGACGATGAGATTGGAACCGAGGCTCGCGATACTTTGCTGCACCGAGACGCGGGCTCCCGCCCCGATGGCGACCGTAACGATCACCGCCGCGACGCCGATGACGATGCCGAGCATGGTCAGCAGCGAACGAACTTTATTTCGGACCAGGGCTTGTATTGCAAGCCGGAGCGTCGCACGGAGATTCATGCCGCTCGCTTCACGTTCGGAACGTCGGAGAGAATGTGCCCGTCGCGAAAGGTGACGATGCGCTTTGCAAATGCCGCGATATCGGGCTCGTGGGTCACCAACATAATCGTAATATCTCGCGTCGCATTCAGATCCGAAAAAATGCGCATGACGTCTCTTGAGGTCTTGGTATCGAGCGCGCCGGTCGGTTCGTCGGCGAGGATGAGGGCGGGATCGTTGACCAACGAGCGTGCGATGGCGATCCGTTGTTGCTGACCGCCCGACATTTGATTCGGCATGTGGTCGGCAAGCGACTTAATGCCGACGATATCCATTTTTTCTAAGGCGATCTCGAGACGACGCTTCTCCGGCACCCCCGCGTAGACCATCGGCAGCTCGACGTTTTCCAACGCGCTCGTTCGCGGCAAGAGATTATACGATTGAAAAACGAATCCGAGGCGTCGGCTGCGAATATCGGCGCGTTCGTCGTCGCTGAGTGCGGCGACGTCGCGCCCCTCGAACGCATAACTTCCGGAGGTCGCTCGGTCGAGCATGCCGACGATCTGCATGAACGTTGATTTCCCGGAGCCCGAGGGGCCCATCACGGCGATGAACTCTCCGCGCTCGATGGAGAGATCGACGCCGCCGAGTGCGACGACCTCGTCCTCGCCCATCGGATAGATCTTGCGAAGATTTCGCACCTCGACGACGCCGCTCATCAGTGGATGACTCGCATCGCGCCGCTGACCGGCGAGCGGGCAGAGCCCGAGCGTGCGGTCGCCGACGCACCCGTCGCGGCGGTGACGACGGCTTCGCCTGCTTGTAAGGTGTCGGGAGGTAGCGCCGTTACGGCGGCCTCGGTGCTCGTCGCGAGTACGACGCGCACCGCGATGCGTCGCGGCCGTCCGCCAAGCAGCGTATAGAGCGTCCCTGCGGTTCCCGGTATCGATGCGACGGTGCCGCTGCCGCTCGCGAGCGTTCCCCAGGGTGAGGATCCGCTCGACGGCGCCTTCGTGGAGCTCGGTTTCCACGATAAGGCGGCGAGCGGTACGACAAGTGCATTTTTCGCGCTCGCAATTTCGATGGTGGCGTTCGCCGTCATGCCAGGGAGCAGCGCTCCGTCGGGGTTCGCTACGTCGACGACGACGTCGTAGGTCACCACATTGTTGAGCGTCTGCGGGTTGATGCGAACCTGAGCGACCGTTCCGTGAAACGTGCGCGAAGGATAGGCGAGGACGGAGAACGCGACGGGATCGCCGGCACGAACGTTGCCGATGTCGGGTTCGCCGACATTGATATCGACTTCCATTTTCTGCAAGTTCTGCGCGATGGTGAAGAGCGTCGGCGTACTAAACGACGCGGCGACGGTCTGCCCGACCGAGACCGATCGAGCGATGACGGTGCCGTCGACCGGCGAGGTAATGACCGTATGCGCGAGATTCAGGCGATCTTGTTGCACCGACGCCTGCGCCAACTGCACCGCAGCGTCAGCGGCTTGCGCGCTCGCGTTCTGTCCCTGCGCGGTCGATGCGCTCAACGCAATACTCGCGGTACTTGCTTGTGCTTGCGCTCGCGCTTGCGCGAGGGCCGCCTGCGCCGCCGCCAGCGCCGCCTGGTCCTGCGCGGTCGTCGAGCGGTCGGCGTCGAGCTGGCTCTGAGCGAGGTACCCTTGCGCGGAGAGCGATGCGTCGCGCTTCTCTTGGAGTTGCGCGAGGACGAGCGCCGATGCGGATTTAGCGATATTGGCCTGCGCGGCACCGATCGCTGCATCCTGTGCGGCGTTATTCGCCGTTGCGATCGTGACGCTGCTGCGGCCGCCCACGGCCGTCGATCCCGCCGCTGCGGCCTGCGCTTCGGCCTGTGCGAGGCTCGCTTGCGCTTGGTCGAGTTGCGCTTGGAACGTACTTGGATCGATCCGGGCGAGCACTTCGCCCTTGCGTACTTTGCTATTGAAGTCGACGTCGATCGATGCGATCGTCCCCGAAACCTGCGTGCCGACGGAGATGCTGTTCTGCGGGTTTACCGTTCCCGAGGCGGTGACGCTCTGCGTGAGGGTTTGAACGGCGACGGGTGCCGTCGCATACGTAACGGCCGGGTGAGCTCGCTCGATGGCGAAGATGACGACCAGAGCTACAACGAGCAGCGCTGCGGCGACGCCGAGAAGCAATTGCCGACGCGGAACTCTCGGTATCCACCGGGCGAGCGCGTCGTACCCCCAGGGGCGCGGTAGCGAGCGAGATGACATGGTCGATCCTCCATGCCTATTCTGACAGCATCGCCTGGTAAGCCGTTGTGAAGTCGGTGAGAATTACATGAAAGGCGACCGCTCGACGCCTATCGGAGCAGCTTTCTGACCGCTCCTACGAGCGAGGCATAGTTCCGCTGGCCGCTTTTGAGGTACACGATGTGCTTCGAGCGGTCGATCATGGCAATCGTCGGATATCCGCCCTGAATGTAGGCCTTTGCGACCGAGAGGCTCGGATCGTACATCGCGACCGGATATCGTACTGCGAATCGGTCGATAAAACCCTGGACGTCCTCTTGCGAGGATGGCCCCGTGCCGGTAATATCCGTCGTGCTTCCAGGTATGGCGATAAATGCAACCTGCTTGCCGTAGCGGGTGTAGAGCCGATCGAGAACACCGGTTTCATATTGGCAGTGCGGGCACCAGGTGGCGAAGACTTCGAGGAGTACCGGACGTTTCACGGTCGCGAGATCGAATTCGCCCTGCGTCGTGGGAGTCGAGAAGGTTGGGGCGATCGATCCGACGCTTGCCGGTGCGACGATCGGCGCCGTCGATGCATTCTGCAGCTGTTGGGTCGGTTGGAATCTGACCACGACGATCGCCACGACGGCGATAAGAAGTAGAGCGACGATGCTGAAGGTGAGAAGCGCGCGACGATTCATGGTGTAGAGATCCTCCGATCGAGAGCGAGCGAACCGGGTGCGTAGATGGCGACGAGCGTCGCGCAGAGTGCGAGCGCAAAATCAAATGCGGCATGCGGCCAATCCGCGGTTGCACGATCGTTCGGGCCGAAGCAGCCGCAATCGGGGGCGAGGCCGCGCAGCACCGCCGACGCAACCGCAATGCCGTAGAGACCGAATTGCAACGCCGCGAGCACTGCGGCCCACCGCGTGAACAGACCGATCGCGAGATAGAGGCCGACGAACATTTCAACGAACGGCAAGGCGACGGCGAGCGGCGCGACGATCGCCGGCGGGAGCAAACGGAAGGAGGCGATCGACGCCGCAAGGTCGAGTGCGTGTCCGATTTTCAAGGCTCCGGCGACGACCAGGAGCACCCCGAGTGCGATGCGGAGCATCGTGACGGCCGCTCTGCGGATGTTCATCGAGGCTTTCGTTCGTGCCGCCGCAGTGGGCGCCTGTAGCACGCGCGAAATATCTTCGATTCTTCTCAGCTTGCTCGAAATATTCTCAAAAACCAGAGCGTTTGCATCGGACACACCGCTCGCCCTCGTTCGCCTGCGTCGCACCGCTCCTCGCTAGACGCTCGCGGCTCGGACAAGCAATGTCAGGGTCCTCGCCGCTCGCTTAAGCGCTCGTCGGGCGTTCCGCAAACGATCGAGAGCGAGCGGTGCGGTGCATGTCGAGCGGGAGATGGCAAACGCGTCGGCGCGCGACCGCTAACGCGTTAGCGTCGCTGCGGCGAATTCGCGCAGCTGTAATCGAGTGCGACGTTGCAGACGACAAAATCGCGTCGCTGCGTTCGGGCGGAAACGACGAGCGTTGTGCGGACGGTGGGTACGCCTTTCCCGCGCACGACGATCGTGTACCGACCGGGGCGCAAATTGCGCAGCACGTACCGCCCGTCGGCGTCGGTACGAACGGTCGTACGCGTGGGACCGAGCGTCGAGACGTGAAGGCCGGCGAGTGACTGGCCGGTTGTTTGGTCGGTGATATGCCCGACGAGCACGGCGAGAACCAACGTTGCGAGCGACGCGAGAAAGCGGTGGGGAAACGAACGGATATTCATTGCCCTACGGCTACCTATTGATAATGGGCAATTCCTGCGGGCTCCCTTCGAAGCTCGCCCAGAGGTCACCGTGGCGACTCAGCCGCGCACGAACTGCGGCGATCGTATATCGGGCGAACGTTGCCGAGGGCTCTCCGCGAAGTCGCATGCCGGCAAACTCTTCGACCTCGCCCCAATGGAGCGGCGTCGATACCGGCGCGCCGTCGCGCAATCGCACCGAGTACGGAAGGGCGATCGTCTTTCCGCGCCCGATCTGTCGATAGTCAATGTAGACCGCGCGTCGATCGCGCTCGCTCAACGAACGTTCGAGCGTCACGTCCTTCGGGCGCTCGCCGGCGACGAGGCGCGCGATGTCGTAGGTGAGTGATTTCACAGCGGCGTAACTGCGGGCCCCCTTCAGCGGTGCGAGGACGTGCAGTCCGGTCGCCCCGGAGGTTTTAACGAAAGCCGTGAGCCCCACGTCTTCGAGGTGTTTGCGAAGCGTGAGGGCGACCCGCGCGAGCGTTGCGAGGGAGCAGCGCTCGCCGGGATCGAGATCGAAAAATGCAAAATCCGGACGTGTGAGGCTACCGACGCGCGAGATCCATCCGTGAAAAGCGATCGTGCCCAGATTCACGAGGTAGAGCAACGTCGCCCGGTTCTCGCAGAGCGGATACGTAACGCGCTTGCTTCCTCCTAGCGCCGGAAGCGTGATTCGGCGAACCCAGGCCGGAGAGCCGCGGGGAATCTGCTTTTCGATAAAGCGCTCTCCGTCGATGCCGTCGGGGGCGCGTTCTAAGGTGAGCGGGCGGCGCCGACCGTGTGCGAGGAGATATTCCGCGATCGTATCGTAATAGGCGATCAACGTGCCCTTCGTGATTCCATCGCGCGGAAAATAGAGCTTGGTAAGATGCGAGAGTTCGAGCGAGCGATCGTCGACACGAATCTCGATTGACGATTGCGCCGTCACGTTGTCCACCGCACGGGAAATTCGAAGGTTACCTCGCGCGCGGGCTTGTCGTCGCGAAGGCCGATAAAAACGGGATGACGGAGCCGGTGGTCGCGCGTCCATTCGGTGAAGCGCACTTCGACAACCACCGTCGGCGAGACCCAATGAACGCCGTTCATGCCCGGGGGAATCTCGCCGAACGGAGCCGTTGCCCGCACGCGTTTGCGGAGCATACCGTGGATCTCGCGCAGGCGGGCGACGGAGAACCCAGTGCCGACCTCGCCGACGTACCGGAGCGTGCTGCCTTCGTACGCACCCAGAAGCAACGATCCGAAGCCGACGCGGGATCCTTGAGGCTCGCTCCATCCGGCGACGACAAATTCCTGTTCGAGGGTCGCTTTGATTTTTACCCAGTCGCGGCTTCGGCGTTCCTGGTAGGTGGACGCAGAGCGTTTCCCGACGATCCCTTCGAGATGTCGGCGTTTCGCGCGAGAGAAGCACGATCGCCCCGTCCCGATAACGTACTCGGAGTAAACTGCTCTCCCGTCGCTTCGGAGAACCTCGCGCAAACGTTCCTTGCGCTCGAGCAACGGGCGCTCTCGCAGATCGTGACCGCGCGCATAGAGGAGATCGAAGACGGCATACGAGAGTGGGAAATCGCGATATTCGGCCTCCTGAAGCCGTTGAAAATTCGATCGCCCGTAACGGTCGAGCGCCACGATCTCGCCGTCGAGCAACAACGAGGTGCCTCGAAAGGAGCTGCGCAGCGTGTCGAGTCGAGGGAATTTTACCAGCAAGTTCTTTCCGTTTCGGGATCGCAGCTCCATGGTGCCGCCTGCGGAGATCGTGCAGAGTGCGCGAAAACCATCCCACTTCGTTTCGAAGAGCCAATCGTCGTCGTCGAATGGAGCGTCGATGAGCGTCGCCAGCATCGGGGAACGCATCACCGGAAACGGATCGCTCATAGCTCGTCGATCCGCCTCCCCGTCTTCACCGATTTTGGGAAGTTCGCGGGATCGAAACCGGCGTCCACTGCGTCGTCTCGGTCCTTTAAGAGCAACCACGGCTCATCGCTCTCGTTCGGGCGTGGATGAATTTTGAGAAGCGTAAAACGACCGTGCAATTTTTTCCCGCGAAGATCGAAGGTGAACTTGCCGTTCGCGATCGCTTTGCGCGGGTCGTCGCCCGGGGGGGTACGGTACGTGCCGCGGTCCCACACGATGACGCGCCCGGCACCGTAATGGCCGGCGGGAATGATTCCCTCGAAATCGCGATACGAGAGCGGGTGGTTATCGACGTGAACGGCGAGGCGCGGCTTCCCAACGGCAAGCGAGGGACCCATGGGGATCGCCCAGGAGGCCAAGACGCCGTCGACCTCAAGCCGGAGATCGTAATGGAGGTGGGATGCCTGATGCATCTGTACCACGAACCGATTTTGCTTGTGATTCGGCATCCGTTCCCCCTCGCGCTCTGGACCCTCCGTTGATGCAAAATCGAAAAGAAACCGTGAGGAAGGCGCTTTCACAGGGAGCGCTGCTCGCGGCGGCGCTCGCACTCGGTCTCTTCGCCCTGGCGAACGAGGCCGACGTGCACGCCTGGGTCGTGCGAGCCGGCCCGTGGGGACCGCTGCTCGCGATCGGGATGTACACGCTCCTGGCGAGTATTCCGTTCCTTTCGTCCGGCGCGCTCGCGTTGTTGAACGGCATGCTCTTCGGGTTTTGGCAGGGCGCTGCATATAGCGCCGTCGCGATCGTCCTTAGTGGCTTCACCACCTATGCGATCGCACGAGGCCTCGCCTCCGACTACGAGCTCGAGGAGTTCCGGGCGACGATGCCTTCCTGGCTGCGACGGATCCCCGTCGCTTCGCCCATGTTTCTTATCGCGCTGCGCGCGATTCCATGGGTTGGCGGAACGTTAGCAAATACTGCCGGTGCATTCTACAATATTCCATTGCGACGCCACATGTGGACGCGCCTCGCGGTGGCGCTGCCGTTTGCGTGCGTCAGCGCCTACCTCGGTTGGCGATTGATGCCCTAGTTATTCCGCCTGGAGCCATCGCCAGTGCCGCGCGAAGAGGATGCCGGCGACGATCAGCATCGCCAACGCGATCGTCATTCGACGAATCGCCCCAAACCGCGCGTTTGCAAGCATCGATGCGCGATGAGCGGCCGGGGAAACCGCCGCCTGCGGCATCATTCCGGCTTGCATCGCACCTGGCTGCATCGAACCGGCGTGCATCGCACCGGCGTGCATCGGCCCGGATTGCTCGCGCCACATCATGTTGGGAAGCGGGCCCCGCTCGATACGAATATTGCGCGTCAGGAACGGGTGAAACGGCGTCGGATGGACGGCGCCGAACGCACTGCCGATAAACGCGGCGGTGCCGGCGAAAAAGACGACGACCGCGATTAAGCAGACGGCGTAACCGTAGATATTGGCGATGATGGGGATTCGTTGCATGGTGCCCTCCTTTGGAGTCGACGTCACGAGCGTACGCTCGCGCTCTGAGAGCGCGCTGAAAATCTCCGACGAGGGAGGGGCGAGCGAAAGGCGGAAATGCCCCGCCGTGAGCATGCATGTCGCCATCGTCGGCAGCGGGCCGTCGGGGCTCTATACCGCCGATGCACTAGCGCGGCTTTGGCCCGACGTCGAGATCGACGTCTTCGACCGTTTGCCGACGCCCTACGGGCTCGTGCGCGGCGGTATCGCTCCCGATCACCAGAGTACGAAAGCCGTCGCGCGAGCGTTCGAGCGGACGCTCTCTCGTGATGGCACGCGATTTCTCGGAAACGTTGAAATCGGACGCGACCTGAGCTACGAGGAATTGAAGGCGGCGTACGATCTGGTCGTGTTCAGTATTGGAGCGGAGATCGATCGGCCGTTGGGAATTCCGGGCGAACACCTTCGCGGCGTCTATGGTGCGGCCGCATTCGTGGGTTGGTATAACGGACATCCGCGACATCGACATCTCGATCCATTGCTCGATGGGAAAGCCCTCGCCGTAATCGGTAACGGAAACGTCGCGCTCGACGTCGTCCGCGTCCTCGCAAAAACGCTCTCCGAACTCGCCGACTCCGATATCTGCGCCCACGCCGCGGAGCGCATCGGTGCGGCGCGCCTGCGCGACCTCTATCTCATCGGTCGTCGCGGGCCGGTCGAAGCAAGCTTTACTCCCATCGAGCTCGCCGAACTTGGAGAGCTCGAGCGCTGCGATATCATCGTCGATCCCGCCGCGGTTTCCGCCGAGGTCGGTCCGGAGGTGCCCGAAAAAGAAATCAAGGTACGGCAACGGAATCTGGAGATTCTTCGATCGTTCGCAGCGCGCGTCGGCGAACCGAAACCGATGCGCATTCACATCGTGTTCAATGCCGCACCCGTTGCGGTGCTCGGCGAGGAACGGGTCACCGGGCTGTTACTCGAACGGACGCGCGTCGTCGATGGACGCGCCGAACCAACCGGTGAACGCTTCGAGCTTCCGGTCGACACCGCGATCGCGGCGATCGGCTACCTTACCGCTCCGCTCCCGGGCGTTCCCTTCGACGAAAAGCGCGGCCGCTTCGCGAACGACGAGGGAGCGATCGAGCCGGGTGTCTACGCCGCGGGTTGGTGCAAGCACGGTCCGCGCGGCGTCGTCGGCACGAATCGAACCGATGCCGGAGTGCTGGTCAAACGCATCGCCGAGGATATCGCTGCAAATCCGCCCGTTGGTGATAAGCCGGGCGCGCGCGCGATCGATCGGCTCCTGCGAGAGCGCGGCGTTCGCGTGGTGGATTTTGCGGCGTGGAAGCGCATCGATGCCGCCGAGATTGCCCGAGCGCTTCCGCCAAAGCCGCGCGAAAAATTCGCTACGCCCGAGGAGTTGCTTGCGGCTGCGGGCGATGGGCGACCCACCCACTGACGGCTTGAAGCTCCTGAAGGGCATCGCGGTAGAACGCATCGGCGTACTGCGTGTGCCCTTGGGAGTAGGAGCGTTCGACGAGATTGATCTCGGCGAGGACGCGCCGCGCGCCGATCGTGGTCGAGATCTCTCGAATGCGCTCGCAGTGCTCGGCGACCTCTCCACGCGCTCCACGCCGCATCGCCGAGCGCAGATCGAGGAAGAGTCGCTGCAATTCCGGTAGGGCGCGTTCTTTGACGAAACGGTAGGCGGCATCGACGTCCCCGCGAAAACGTTCCACGAAGCGATGGATATCGGTCGTGAAGAGCCGATGCTGCAGTACACCGGTCACTTCTTGCGTGCGTTGATACGCGGCAGCGGCTCGCGAAAATTGGATGACGTGGTGGTCGATCGAACTCATCGCTCGTTGTAGACGGTCCTCGATATCCTGGGCGAGTTCGACCGCACCCTTGGTGTCGTCGGCATCGAAGAACCGTTCGACATCCTCGATGAGCGGCGCCAAGGCATGGGAGCCGAGGCTCTTGCCTTCATCCTCGATCGTGCGGCAGAGCGCATGGACGCGCGCCCCTTCGTGGCGCAGAATCGCGCGCTCGAGGTTTGCGACCTCGGCCTTTATGAGCGGAAGTTTGCGGTTCCGGGCCTCGACCGCTGCGTTGAGTTCGAGCATTTCACTCTGGGCCGGTCCCCCAATGGGTTGATGGATCATCACGATCGTTTCCTCCGACCGTTATCATGGGCGTATGGTGGATACGCGGGCGATTCGGGCTGCGCGTATCTCGTCGGCGACCGCGAGTATCGACTCTTCTTGAATTCTTCCCAAAAATGAACCAAAAAGAGGCGTTGAATAGTGGTCGGGGGGGTATGCTTGCGTCGCGAGAGGTGTGATGCAGAGTGCTAAATCCGCCCTGAGCGAGTTGCCCCGCGAGGATCGCGAAAAAGTTCTCGTCGTGGCGGCGCCCACCGGCTATGGGAAAAAGCGATTTGCTCGGAAGCGGGCAAGGATCTCGGCGCGTTCGCTCGTGCTTCGCTGCGCGCGCGGCGAGCGTACCGAAGGCGTCCTCGCTCGGCTCCGCGACGGGATCGCGGAGGTGCAATCGAGCGAAAGTTGGACGATCGTTCTCGAAGAAGCGCAGCACCTTGAGAGCGCCGGTCTTGCCGATATTATTCGCGAGACGCTCCCGCATCTCCATGCGGGGTCCCTGATCGTTACGACAACGCGAGCCTCACCTGCAGAATTATCGGCCTTCGCACCGACCGAGGTGCGCGTTCTCCGCCGCTCCCAGCTCGCCGTTCAGGTTGAGGATTTTTCGCTTTTTCCTGCCTTTGCGGGGGTCGATGCATCGACGCAATTTCGCATCGCCATGTTCGCGCATGGATGGAGCTATCCGATGAAGATTCTCGCCGAAAAAATTGCGACCGAAACCGTACTGCCCTATCCCGCCGATTTCGGCGAGGAGATGTGGCGCGATGTGTTCGACTGGCTCGAGGCTGCGGTGCTCGCTCCTTTACCCGATGAACTTCGCTCGGCTCTTCTGGCCGCAGCGACATTCGGAGACCTTACCGTTCGCGATTTTGGCGACTTCGACGGGAGGTCGTCCGCGATCGTCACGCGCTTATGTCATGATGTTCAGCTCGCAGACGACGTCAGTGGGGGCGTACGGGTATTGCCGCTCCTACGCCGACTCTTTCATCGGCGATACGGAGCGGAGATGTGCGAGATTGCCGACAGCATGCTTGGGGCGACGGCGTCGCTTCACGACGAGTTGCGTGCTATTCGCGGTTTTATTGCAAGCGACCAACTCGCCAAGGCGGGAGCGCTCGCCGGCGAGCGGCACGTGCCGGATCTCGCGGATTATGCATATCCAGGCCTCATTTTCGAAAGCATGGAGGGAGCGACGCCGAATTTCGTCAGCTTTCCCTGGCTTTGGCTCGCCATGTTACCCGCACGCCGTTCGTTTTGCGCTCCCGAGCAACTCGCCGCCGAAGGGCTCGCGACTCTTGAAAATGTAGAGAGCGATGCGCGTTTGGGCGTCGGTCTGCGGGCGGCGACGGCGGGACTGCTCGCCGAATCGGGAAAACTCGAACGATCGCGCGACCTGCTCGGCGCGATTCCTGAAGATCGCTGGGGAGAAGGCGCGCGTCGATATGTCGAACTTTTTATTGCCGTACACGAAAAGCGCTACGACGATGCCTTGGTGTGGTACCGAAAGGGACGAGCGTTCTTTGGCCGATCGCCGGCATGGTTCGCGCACATGCAACGAATCGTGCTTCGCGCGCAAGAGGGGCGAACGTTGGCCGGCGGAGAGGATCTCTTGCTCGAGGATATGCTCGCATCGGCGCGATCCGGGCACCTTCCGTACGCGGCGGGCGGGGCGATCGCCCACGCGTATTACCTTGCCTGGCTCCAGGGCAACATCGGCGACGAGGCGGCCTACCACGCAGCACTGATGCGCCAGCTCTACCGCGGTGGATCGCCGATGCTCTGGCGCGCCGCCGCGGGAAGTTATGGAATCGATCTCGACGGCTCGGTGAAGAGCGAGCCGGTCGATGCGATTTTTGCGCTGTTGTTGGTAGCGGAACGCTCCGAATCGCCGGAGGATCGGTGCGCCTGTATCGACCGGGCGATCGCGCTCTCCGGCGAACGAGCGCTCTTTCGGCTGCAAACCGCGTGCTATATCGCACGCGCACTGTGCGATCCGGAGCGTGCGCCTTGGGCCATTGCCGAGGCTGCGAAATTGGCGGAGGGGGAGGGCTTCGAGGAACTCCGGAACGGCGTCGCGATGTTCTCGCGCGAGCGTTGGGCGGAGCGTCCCAGGTATATCAGGACGTTCGTGGATCGATTCGCACCGGCGAAGCCGGAGCCACGCGACGAAACGCGGCTGAACTTCGATATCATAACGGGAAGGACGGATTCGCTCGAGGGGGCGGTGGTTCGAACGGCGGAGGGTACGGCGGCGCTCTTGGCGTTGCTCGCGTCCGAAGGCGGCTCGGTTCGCCGCGAGCGCGCGATCGATCTGTTGTGGCCCGATCTCGATCCAGCAGCGGGATCGAATGCGCTCAAAGCGTCCTTACACCGGCTCCGTCGGCAACTCGGGGACCCCGGGGCCGTGACGCTGCGAGCGGGTGAGTTGTATCTTGGTGCGAACCTCCACGCGAATTTCGCGGATATTCTCGATTTGGCGGACTGCGGCGATCCGGCGCGCGATGGCGCGGCGATGGCTGCGACGCTTGTGGCGATCTCCGAGGAGTCGTGGTCGTGGGCGCCGTGGGAATGGTTTGAAGAGCGCGCGCGGCGAATCCGCGACGCGGCGCGAGCGATGGGAACGAAACTGATCGCCGCGCAGAGCGCCGCCAAGGATTGGAATGCGGTCATGACGACCGCCCATGCGATGGTGAAGATCGAACCCTTCGATGAATTTCCGCACGAAGCGCTCGCCCGAGCGTACCTAGCGACGGGGAACGCTCCGCTCGCAGCCGAGGAGGTGCGTGGGTATGAACGGCTCCTAAAAGACGAACTTGGCGTCGAGTTGTCGGCGACTATGCGCGCGCTGCTCCATGCGGAGGGCTAGGGAGCGCGAGGAATTTGTTTGGAGAACTGCAAAGGGAATCGGATGGTTGATTTTCTGTTTAGCGGCACCGCCCGCGTCATTCGCGCCGTCATCGGCGCCCTGCTGATTTTTTGGGCCTATCATTCGCTCGCGGGAATCGGGCGCGACATCATCGGCATCGTCGGCCTTATTTTCGTTCTCTCCGGACTCGTCAATTTCTGCGGACTCTCACCGCTTTTCGGAGGGCCGTTCATGAGGCGCGCCTCCAAATAACGGTTCGAGTTTCCTGACGACGACGGCACCGAGCAGCCGCTCTATCTCGTGCGGATCGCAGAGTTGCGTTCCACGCGTTATTGCGGTCGCCGCACCGGCAGCGCTTCCGAGCCGAAGGCCTTCAGCAAACGGCAGCCCTTCGTTCAAGGCGATCGCCAGCGCTGCGACCATGGAATCGCCCGAACCGACGGTGCTGCATGCCGTGACCGCCGGTGGGCGCGCCTCCCAGGCTCCCTCGGCATCGAGGCCGATCGCCCCATCCTCACCGCGCGAGATCACCACGAAAGCCGCGCCGCGTTCTTGAAGTTCGCGTGCGGCAGCGACGACGCTTGCGGTGTCGGGGAGGCGTCGCCCCAGCAGTTCCTCCGCCTCTTCGAGACTCGGTTTTATCAGCAGCGGACGGGCGGCAAGCGCGTGGGCGAGCGGCGGGCCGGAGGTATCGACGATCGTGCGCACGTCGTGCGCGTGGAGCCATGCGACGAGGTCGCCGTAGAGTGTTTCGGGGAGCCCCGGTGGGAGGCTTCCGCCTAGAAGGACGATCGAACCGGCGGGTGCAGATGCGAGCGCGGTTTTCAGCGCATCGATGCGCGCGAGCGGGACGGTCGCGCCGGGAAGGTAGAGGCGCGTTCGTCGAGAGGACGCGCGCTCGTAGAGCATCACGTTAATGCGCGTCAGTCCGTCGACGCTCTCGAAGGCATGCGGTACGCCCTCGGCATCGAGCGCCGTTCGCAGAAAATCGCCGGTGACGCCGGCCACGAAGCCGAGTGCGAGCGTCGAGCGCCCGAGCCGATGGATCACGCGGCTCGCGTTGACGCCCTTCCCTCCTGGGTCGACCGCATCGAGCGCGCAGCGATTGATGCCGCCGAGAAGGAGCGACTCCGCGGCGATTGCCTCGTCGACGGCCGGGTTCAGGGTGACGGTTCGAATGGTCGGCGCGCTGCTCACGCGTCGATCT
>JAJXXM010000264.1 GCA_021781095.1 bacterium | reverse complement strand
CGACGAGCGACCGTGCGATGTCGGCGCACCCGACGAGCGATTAAGCGAGCGGCGAGGACCCTGACATTGCTTGTCCGAGCCGCGAGCGTCTAGCGAGGAGCGGTGCGCCGCAGCCGCACGGGAGCGCAAGGAGGCGCGCGCGCCTCGATACGGCGGCTTCGGCCGCCTACTCGGCGTGACAAAGCTGCGCTACTCGGCGTGACAAAGCTGCTCGACTCGGCATGACAAAGCTGCACTACTCGGCGTTACAAGATCGCGCGTTAGTTCGTGAAAATCTCGTCGAGCGACTCGCCGATCGCGACGAGCGTCGCCTCAACGTCGCCGCGAGCGTGCGCGACCGAGAGGAACATCACTTCGTTCTGCGACGGCGGTAAGAGAATACCGCGCGCCAACATCGCTTCGTAGTAGCGACGGTAGAGTTGCTTGTCGGCGCGCAGGGCGTCGTCGAAATTGCGGTTCGGTTCGCCCTCGCGAAACTTGAAATCGACGATCGAGGCGTGCTGCACGACGGCATAGCGTAGCCCGCGCTCGGCAAAGAGCGAGCGAATTCCCTCGGCGAGGTGCGTGGCGAGTTGCTCCATTTGCGAGTAGTACTGCGGATGCGATTCGAGCAGATCGAGGACGCGGTGCGCCATGCCCACGGCAAAGGGGTTACCGGCGTGGGTGCCGCCGGTAAAGACGCGGCCGCCGGGAGCGAGTTCGGCCATGATCTCGGCGCGGCCGCCGAAGGCGGCGATCGGCGCGCCCCCGCCGAGTATTTTGCCGACGGTGACGAGATCGGGGCGCACGCCGACGAGCGCGCTCGCGCCGTGCAGGCCGAGCCGCAACCAGGTGATCACTTCGTCGAACATCAGCAGCGCGCCGAAACGGTCGGCGCGTTCGCGCAACCCGGCGAGGAAGCCCGGAATCGGCGTTACGTAGCCCATGTTGCCGACGATCGGCTCGACGAGGATCGCCGCAATATCGTTCTCTCGCCCGCGTATTTTTGCGTCGAGGTCTTCGAGATCGTTGTAGCGCGCGACGATGACGTCTTGCGTGACGCCGATTGGAATTCCGCTGCGAGCGGCATCGTCGGTGTGCGCCGACGCCCCCGCGTCAAAGAGCGCGAGATCGGAGTGGCCGTGATAATTTCCGGCAAACTTCACGATCGTGCTGCGGCGCGTCGAAGCGCGAGCGACGCGGATCGCTCCCATCACCGCCTCGGTTCCGGTCGTTGCGAAACGCATACGCTCCATCGCCGGCAGGTACCCGCGAATCCGCTCCGCGAGACGAATCTCCTCGGGATGCGTCGTTCCCCACATCCAGCCGTTTGCGGCGAGTGTATCGAGATCGGAGACGAGCGCGGGGTGCGTGTGGCCGAAGAGCAACGGGCCGTAACCCATGATGTAATCGATGTAGCGCCGCCCACGTTCATCATAGGCGTAGGCGCCTTGGGCGCTCGCCTGGACGAACATCGGCGCCCCGATGGAGTGGCCGCTCCGCACCGGCGAATCGCATCCACCGGCAAGAATCGCGCGAGCGCGCTCGCTTGTATCTCTCGTCTGCACGAGGGGCGCGGATTCCGGCCCGGCCTGGCCGCGCCCTGCGGGCCTGCCTTTGGTCGCAGAGGAATGCGGCGCTTCGCGCTTTACTAGAGAGCATATGCCGCATAGCACCATCGAAATCACGCCGCAGAGCAACATTCGCGAATTGGTCTCCTCCCTTCCGATCGCCGCCGACGTCCTCACGCAATTCGGACTGGGATGCTCGGGCTGTGGAGTCAGCAAGTACGAAACCATCGCGCAGGGCGCTGCGGCCCACGGCTTGCGCGTCGAGCCGATCCTCGCCGCATTGACGCAAGCGCGGCTTTCGGGGTTCGTGCCGCTCATCGCCAACGAAGATCGTCTCGCGCATCGTCGTGCGCCGGGGAGCTTCAGCGGGCGGGCCAAGATCGCGCACGTCGTCCCCGTCATGTCGGGGAAAGGCGGCGTCGGCAAATCGCTCGTCACCGCACTGCTCGCACTCGGCCTTCGCCGTCGCAACCTTCGCGTCGGAATTCTCGATGGCGATATTACCGGTCCCTCGATTCCGAAACTCTTCGGCCTGCGTGAACCGCTGGCGATCGAAGCCGATCCCAACGCACCGAAAACGCCGCAGGGAAATCCGCAACCGTTAATGGTTCCCGCAGTGACGCGCAGCGCGATCGAGATCGTCAGCTCGAATCTCCTGACCGATAAGGAAGATACCGCAATGATCTGGCGCGGGCCGATCGTCAGCGGCGTCATCCGGCAGTTTTACGAACAGGTTCTCTGGAGCGATCTCGACGTGTTGCTCATCGACCTTCCGCCGGGTACCTCCGACGCGCCATTAACGGTGTTGCAGTCGCTGCCGATCGACGGCGTCGTTCTGGTCACGATGCCGCAGGCGCTCGCAACGATGATCGTTCGCAAAGCGGCGAACCTCATCCATCAACTCAAGAAACCTATACTCGGTGTCGTCGAAAACATGTCGTACTTCACCGCACCCGATACCGGAGTTCGGTACGACGTTTTCGGGCCGTCCTACGCGCAGCGCGTCGCAGAACTCGCCGAAGCTCCGGTCCTCGCAACGCTGCCGATCGATCCGAAGAAGGCGATGCTCGCCGACGAAGGACGGGTGGAAGAGATCGACGATCCGGTCTGCGACGAACTCGCCGCGCGCCTGCTCGACGCGCTCGCCGCGCACCCCAAGCCGAAGGAAACGATCTCGATCATCTAACGTCATGAAGAACCGACGCACCTACGCGCTGCTCGTCGGAGCCGCCGGCCTTTCGTACGTTGCCTGGCGCGCGTGGCAGAGCCGCGCGGAGTTGCTCGCACCCTCACCGCAGGGAACGCGCGATGTCGAGCGCTACGCGCGAGAGCGGCGCCGGCTCGCCGTGTTCGGCACGCTGCGCTCGCTCGCACAGGCATGGGCGCTCCCCGAGAGCCCGGTCGCCGACGCCCTCGATGCGCTCGCCGCGCGCGCACCGGCGTGGCTCGCACCGGCGGCGTTCGCCGCTCCGATTACCGCGGCGAGCGCGCTCCTCGAACTCCCCGTCGATTTCATCGAAGGCTACGTCACCGAACGCCGTTACGGCCTCACCGAGCAGTCGCCGCGAAGCTGGCTCGGCGATCAACTCAAAGGTGTCGCCCTTGCGACCGCCCTCTCGGCAATTCTCGCGACGATCGGCGGCGCGGTGATTCGGCGCGTGCCGCGAGGCTGGCCGCTCGTCGGTGCCGCGATCTCGCTCCCACTTCTCGCGCTCGGAAATATCGTCGTTCCGCTCTACGTGATGCCGCTCTTCAATCGTTTCGAACCGCTGGAGGGAGAGATCGAACGACGCTTGCGCGCCCTTGCCGAACGTTTCGGATGCGGGAACGCCGAGATCCTTACCATGAACATGAGCGCTCAGACGACGAAGGCGAACGCATTCGTCATCGGGATCGGCAGCACGCACCGCATCGTCATCGGCGACACGCTCCTCGAAAACTTCACCCCCGACGAAATCGAATTCGTCGTCGCGCACGAACTCGGACACTACGTCGCACGCGACACCTATCGTCTGATGGCGGCGGCGGAGGCGCTCGTGACCGCATCGCTCCTGTTCGCCGCGACGCTTCCGGAAAATCGCGATGCGGCGACGCGGGAGCGCCCGCGGTTTCTCGCACAAATTTCCGCCCGCGTCGCG
>JAJXXM010000334.1 GCA_021781095.1 bacterium | reverse complement strand
CGCTGTCATGCCGAGTAGGCACCGAAGGTGCCGTATCGAGGCAGCGCAGCTCTGTCATGCCGAGTAGGCACCGAAGGTGCCGTATCGAGGCAGCGCAGCGTATCGAGGGGATCCTTCCACAGGGCTCGATGCGTCGCCGAAGGCAACACCACGAGGGCCGGTTCACACCCGGCCCTCGTCTCCTTTCACCCGAGCACGTGCAATCGCGCAAACGCGGTCGCGCGAACGAGGGCTCTGCGAGGGCTCATGCGGAAAGACGCGAGATGTTGCGTTCGATTCGGCCCGCTCTCCGCACGATTTCCGCGCTTTTTGGAATGGCGTTGCTCGCCGCATGCGCGGGGCGAATCGGCAACGGCAAGAGCGGACTCTGCGATAACGCGGGGTACCTTGCGGCGCGCAAGATCGTGCACGCGCGCACCGAGGTGACGATCTGCGGCACCGTTACGCGTGTCCGCGCGGCGCGGCGAACGCGCAGCGGCCTGCACCTGTGGTTCTACGTTCGCGTGGCGCCGCACGTGAATGCGCGCGTCATCGCCGACGAGAGCGTGCTCGGTCCGCTGCTGGTGCGCATCGGCGACAAGGCCGAGGTGCAGGGGCGATTCTTCCGCGATCGCGACGGCTTTGACGGCATCGACTGGACGCACCGCGTGAGCGGAACGCACAGCTCGTGGAGTACCCCGGGCTTCGTCGTCATCAACGGCATCGAATACCGGTAGCGCGCCGACACCTCGCGCCGCGCCGAGGGCCTTGTGTCACGCCGAGTAGGGCGCTTCGCGCCCGTATCGAAGCGGCGCTGCGATCCCTCGATACGCCGCCGAGCCTGTCCTGAGCGAGCGAAGCGAGTCGAACGGCGGCTACTCGGGATGACAGACCAGCGGCGGCTACTCGGGATGACAGCGTGGCAGCGGTGCGATCCCTCGATACGCCGCCGAGCCCGTCCTGAGCGAGCGAAGCGAGTCGAACGGCGGCTACTCGGGATGACAGCGCGGCGGCGGCTACTCGGGATGACAGACCAGCGGCGGCTACTCGGGATGACAGCGCGGCGGCGCATTTCCCTCCGGGGCGAAAACCCGGTATAGTAGGCAGCGCTATGCCCCGCACCGTCGAGCCCCTCCATATCGGCTCCCATGCCATCTGGCCGCCGATCGTTCTCGCGCCCATGTCGGGCGTGACGAACAAGACGATGCGCGCGCTCTACAAGCCCTTCGGCCTCGGGCTCACCGTGACCGAGTTCGTCTCCTCGAACGCGCTGAAGTTCGGTAGCAAGCGGACGATGGAGATGATCGATCAGGCCGGAATCGAGAAGCCCGTCTCGACGCAGCTCTGGGGGGACGATCCGGTGACGATGGCGGCGGCGGCGCGGGTAGTCGTGGAATGCGGCGCCGATATCGTCGACATTAATTTCGGTTGCCCCGCCCCGAAGGTGACGAAAACCAACGGCGGCTCGGCCTGTCTGCGCGATCCGCAACGCTGCGAAGAGATCGTACGCGCGGTCGTCGATGCGGTCGACGTTCCCGTGACCGTGAAAATGCGTTTGGGTTGGACCGAGAGCGACCTCGTCTACATCGAGGTGGCAAAACGTGCCGAAGCGGTCGGCGCGCGCGCGATTACGCTGCACGCACGTACCGCGCGGCAATTTTATCGCGGAAGCGCCGACTGGGCGCACATCGCGCGGTTGAAAGAAGCGCTCTCGATTCCGGTGATCGGCAACGGCGATCTCGCCGATCCGCAGGTCGCGATGCAGCGCATGCGCGAGAGCGGCGTCGATGCGGTGATGCTCGGGCGCGCGACGCTCGGCAACCCGTGGCTCATCTCGCAGGTGCGCGACGCGATGGAAGGGCGCGAGCCGATGGCGACGCCGGCCGCTGCCGATCGTCTTCGCTTTTGCATCGAACATTATCGCGCGATGCTCGCCGATCTCGGCGAACGCCGTGCGGTGCCGCAGATGCGCAAGCACGTCGCGCTCTACCTCAAAGGCATTCCCGGTGCCGCGCAGCTGCGCGAACGCATCATGCGGATCGAGAGCAGCGTTGAAGCGATCGCGACGATCGAAGCGCGCATCGAGAGCTTGGAAGCCGAACCGGTGGCGGCATGACGATGATTCAAAACCACGACGATCTTTACGGCGCGCCGACGCCCGGCGCGCTCTCCGACGAAGTCTTCGAAAACTATCGTCGGTACGTCAATCCTCCGCTCGCTCGCGTGATGAAACTCTCGGGGTCGCCGATCGAAGTGCGTGCGGATGGGTCGACGATCTGGGACCAAAACGGGAAAGCCTATCTCGATTTTGCCGGTGGGTACGGCGTGTTTACCTTAGGGCACCGCCACCCGCGCGTGCTCGCCGCGGTACGCGAACAACTCGATCGTATCGCGCTCTCCGGAAAAACGATGTTCAACGTGCTGCTCGGCCGCGCGTCGAAGCGGCTCGCCGAACTTGCACCGGGCGATTTAGAGATTTCGTTCTGGTGCAATAGCGGCACCGAAGCGGTCGAGGGCGCGATCAAACTCGCACGCGTCGCAACGGGGCGCAAAAAAATCGTCTCGACGCACGATGCTTACCATGGTAAAACCTTCGGCGCGCTCAGTGCGAGCGGCCGCGAAGCCTTTCAAACGCCCTTTCGCCCGTTGCTCGCCGACGTCGCACACATTCCGTTCGGCGCGACCGATACACTCGATGCGGTGCTCGCCGACGCGGCGGCATTCATCGTCGAACCGGTCCAGGGCGAGGGCGGCGTGAACGTTCCGCCCGCCGGCTATCTTCGCGCCGTCCGCGAGGCGTGCGACCGCACCGGCGCGCTCTTTATCGCCGACGAGGTGCAGACGGGCTTCGGGCGCTGCGGCTACCGCTTCGGCTGCGACCGCGACGGCGTCGTTCCCGATCTGATGACGCTGGCGAAGGGGCTCTCCGGCGGCGTCGTGCCCGTCGGCGCGTATATCGCGCGCTCGCCGATTTGGATGCGCGCTTACGGCAAAGCGCCGCTCATCCACACTTCGACCTTCGGCGGCAGCGAACTCGCCTGTGCCGCCGCGCTCGCGGCGATGGAGGTGCTCGAATCCGAGCGGCTCGTCGAAAATGCCCGCGAACGCGGAGAGCAATTGCTCGCCGGCTGCGCCGAGATCGCAGCGGAGTTTCCGCAGGTCGTCGCGCGGGTGCGCGGCCTCGGCCTGCTCGTCGGGGTCGAACTCCGCTCCGAAGGCTACGGCGGGTGGATCATCCCCGAGATGCTCAAGCACGGGGTGACCGCCGCCTGGACCCTCAACCAGCAGCGCGTCATCCGGCTCGAGCCCCCCTTGGTCGTCACCTCCGAGGAGATCGAGCGAGCGCTCGCCGCCCTGCGCGCAGGGGTCGCGGCGGCGTTGGGCAACCTGGGCTCGTTAGAGTAACTCCGCCCCCAAAATCGCCTCCGGAAAGAAAGCACGACAGCCTTCGATGCCCTACGTCGAGACTTCAATCGAAATTGCGGCGCCAGCACGCACGGTGTACGAACTGGCGAAAGACCAGGAACGCTTTCCGCAATTTATGCCCGACGTCGAGAGCGTCGTTATCGTCGAGCGGCGCCCGAACAGCGTCCTCGCCCGCTGGAAAACGCTCGTCGAGGGCGCGCCGATCGAGTGGATCGAGGAAGATCGCTTTCTCGACGACCGCTTGCGCATCGAATACGCACTGCTCGAAGGCGATCTCGATCGTT
>JAJXXM010000304.1 GCA_021781095.1 bacterium | reverse complement strand
CGCGCGCTGGAACGCGGGCGAGAACGGCGAACCGAAGCTGCTCACCGTCGGCGATATCGGGCGACCGATCGAACTCGAACTCTCGCCCAACGGCGAGACGCTCGCATTTTCGAACCATCGCCACGAGCTCTGCATCCTCGATCTCGCCGAGCACACCATCCGTACGCTCGACCGCAGCCTCGGACGCCCGATCTCCGGCATCGCGTATTCTCCCGACGGACGCTTCATCGCCTACTCCTGGTCGCCGAACTCCAATTCCTCGATCCTCCGCATCGTCAAAGTGAAATCCGGAAAGATTCACGACGTGACGACCGCGCTGCGCGTCGACCGCTCGCCGCAATGGGATCCCGATGGGAAATACCTCTACTGCATCGCCTCGCGCGATTTTCGCCCGCTCTACGACGCGCTGCAATTCGATCTCGGGTTTCCGCAAGCGGAGCGTCCGTTTGCCATTACGCTGCGCACCGAAGTGCCATCGCCCTTCGTGCCCCAGCCCAAGCCGCTCCACCGCGACCACCACGACCATCACGACGACGAACGCGATAAAAAGGACGAGAAGCACCCCGATATCGAGATCGATTTCGATGGCATTACCGGTCGCATGCTGGCCTTTCCGGTCGACGAAGGCAATTACGGCGATCTCGTCGCCGTGAAGGGACGCGCGCTCTTCACGCGCTATCCGGTTCGCGGCATCGCACCGCACGGAGCGGAAGACGACGAGCATAGCGGGGGCGCGCTGCTCTCGTACGATTTCGAACAGCAACGTTGCGCGACGCTCGCTCGCGATGTCGACGACATGCGCCTCGGCCCCGACGGACGAACGCTGCTCTACACGTCGGGATCGCGCCTTCGCGCGATCGACGCGCTCGGCGACCTTCCCGAGGACGAAGAGGATGGAAAGCCTCCGGCCGAACCGGGCCGGAAGAGCGGCTTTATCGATTGCGATCGCGCGAGCGTCGAAGTGCTCCCGCAAGACGAATGGGCGCAGATGTATCGCGAAGCCTGGCGCCTGCAGACCGAGCAGTTCTGGGTCGCCGATTTAAGCGACGTCGATTGGGACCGCGTCTACGATCGCTATAAAACGGTACTACCCCGCGTTCGCACGCGCGGCGAACTCTCCGACCTCATTTGGGAGATGCACGGCGAATTAGGAACCTCGCACGCCTACGAAATGGGCGGCGATCTGCGGATACCGCCGCAGTATCGGCGCGGTTTCCTCGGCGCCGATTACCGTTGGGACGGCGAACGCAACGCCTATCGCATCGAACGCATCTATCGCGGCGACTCGTGGGATCGCAATGCCGATTCGCCGCTCGCCGAACCGGGGCTCGAAGTACGCGAGGGCGACTACCTGCTTTCGATCGCGGGCACGCGCCTCTCCGCCGAGATCGCACCGGAGCGATTGTTGGTCAATACCGCAGGGAGCGAGATCGCGCTCGGCATCGGCAATAAGCGCGGCGACGAACGCACGATCGTCGTGAAGACGCTCGCCGGCGAAGCATCGTTGCGCTATCGCGCGTGGGTAGAACGGAACCGTCGCTACGTCGCCGAGAAAACCGGCGGCGCGGTCGGCTACCTCCACATTCCGGATATGGGGCCGTGGGGCTTCGCCGAATTCCATCGCGGCTATCTCAGCGAATTCGACAAGCGCGGCCTCATCGTCGATATCCGCTACAACCGCGGCGGCCACGTCTCGCCGCTTTTGATCGAAAAACTCAATCGCAAACGCATCGGCTTCGACGTCTCGCGCTACGGCCCGGTCGAACCCTATCCGCCCGAATCGGTCGGCGGACCGATCGTCGGTATCACCAATCAATTCGCCGGCTCCGATGGCGACATTTTCAGCCACGCGTTCAAACTCTACGGGCTCGGGCCCTTAGTCGGAAAACGCACCTGGGGCGGCGTTATCGGGATCAACCCGTATCACCATCTCGTCGACGGCACGGTGACCACGCAACCGGAGTATTCGTTCTGGTTCGTCGATGTGGGCTGGAAGGTCGAAAACTACGGCACCGATCCCGATTACGACGTCGACATCGCTCCGCAGGATTATCGCGACGACCGCGACCCGCAACTCGACCGCGCGCTCGAATTAATGGAGCGCAGCCTCGCCGCGCACGTCGAGATTCGTCCCGACCTCACCGCGCGTCCCTCGCTTCGCCTCCCGGAGTGCTAAGCGCCGAATAGCGGTGCTTGAAAAATAGTCGGGGCGCTATGTTGACATAGCGTCTCGACTTTTGTATAACCTTGGTATGCATCCAACGATTCATTTGATGCCATCCAATGAATCGATCCAAATAAATGGCTGCAGGCATCCATTTGCCGGCCAGGGAGGAACACCGCACACCGTGAGTACCGATCGTAGAGCTGCCGCAATCGCCGCCGACTGGGCGACCTCGCCCCGTTGGAAGGGGATCGAACGCCGCTATCGTCCCGAAGATGTCGTCCGCCTTCAAGGCAGCGTCGTCGTCGAACAGACGCTCGCCCGCCTCGGCGCCTCCCGCCTCTGGGCGAGCCTGCACGAAGCGGAGCCCGTGGCAGCGCTCGGCACCATGACCGGTGGCCAAGCGATCCAAGCCGCAAAGGCCGGACTGAAGGCTCTCTACTGCAGCGGCTGGCAAGTCGCCGCCGATGCCAACGTCAGCGGGCAGGTCTATCCCGACCAATCGCTCTACCCCGTCAACAGCGTGCCGACCCTGGTGAAGCGCTTGAACAGCGCGCTCGCACGCTACGATCAAATCGAATCGCTCGAGGGGAAAGGCGGCCCGGAATCCTACCTCCCCATCGTCGCCGACGCCGAAGCGGGCTTCGGCGGCGCGCTCAACGTCTTCGAACTGATGAAAGCGATGATCGAAGCCGGCGCGGCCGGCGTCCATTTCGAAGATCAACTCAGCAGCGAAAAGAAATGCGGCCATCTCGGCGGTAAAGTGTTGATCCCGACGCAACAGGCGGTTCGACACCTCATCTCGGCGCGATTGGCCGCCGACGTCTTCGGCGTGCCGACGATCATCATCGCGCGCACCGATGCGATGGCCGCGCAGATGGTCACCAGCGATATCGATCCTCGCGACAAGGCGTTCTGCACCGGCGAACGCACTAGCGAAGGGTTCTTCCGCGTTCGCAACGGCATCGAAGCCTCGATCGCTCGCGGCCTCGCGTACGCGCCGCACGCTGATTTGCTCTGGGTCGAAACCTCGGAGCCCAATCTCGAAGAAGCGAAGCAATTCGCCGACGCAATTCACGCGCGCTACCCCGGCAAGATGCTCGCCTATAATTGCTCGCCGTCGTTTAACTGGAAGCGCAAGCTCGACGACGTCACGATCGCCGAATTTCGCGATCGTCTCAACGCCATGGGCTATAAGTTCCAGTTCATCACGCTCGCCGGTTTCCACGCCCTCAATCATAGCTTTTTCACGCTCGCGCACGATTTCAAAGAACGCGGCATGAGCGCGTATGCGGAGTTCCAGCAAGCGGAATTCGCGGCCGAAGCGTTCGGCTACACCGCCACGCGCCACCAACGCGAAGTCGGCACGGGCTATTTCGATGAAGTCGCCTCGGTCGTGAGCGAGGGACAATCCTCGACGACCGCGCTGCACGGATCGACGGAGAGCGAACAATTCTACGAATCCGCCGTTCAAATCGCCGTCGGCGCGTGAACGTCGCAGCACCCGGTTTCGACCTGAAGGTCGACCTCGCCG
>JAJXXM010000215.1 GCA_021781095.1 bacterium | reverse complement strand
CAACCTCGTCCCCCCGTAGCCCCCCCCCCCCGCCACTGTCACGCCGAATAGGTTGCCCATGTCACGCCGAATAACTTGCCCATGTCACGCCGAATAGCTTGCCCATGTCGCGCCGAATAACTTGCCCATGTCACGCCGAGTAGCCGCTGCAAGCGGCGTATCGAGGCGCCGCCGCTCGGCACTGCTATCCTTGTCATCCCGAGTAGCCGCTCGGCACTGCCATCCTTGTCATCCCGAGTAGCCGCTGTAAGCGGCGTATCGAGGGATCGCATGCACCACACTCCACCGCGAGCGGCGCCTGCGATGCACCCGACGAGCGCTTAAGCGAGCGGCGAGGACCCTGACATTGCTTGTCCGAGCCGCGAGCGTCTAGCGAGGAGCGGTGCGAAGCAGGCAAAAGCGAACGGTGCGCAAGCGATGCGCGCCTCGATACGGTTGCTTCGCAACCTACTCGGCGTGACATCGGCAACCCACTCAGCGTGATGTTGGTGCTCGCCTCGATACGGGCGCTAAAGCGCCCTACTCGGCGTGACATCGGCAGCCTCCTCGGCGTGACATCGGCAACCTCATCGGCGTGACAACGGCGCAAAAACGAAAGAGCTGGGCTCGCAAATGCGAGTCCAGCTCTTTCGTACCGACGCCGCGCGCCGATCGAGCGTTGTTAGAAGCTCGTCGTCAGGATGAACCGGTAGGTTGCCGGCCCAAGGACGTTGCCGACGGTTGCCGCTTGCGAACCGTTGACGAGCGGAACGGGAACGCCGCCACCATACACCGGGAAGAGTCCATTGTAGGCGTTGAAGATGTTATCCCCGGAGATTTGGAAGTTGAAGCGCTTGTTGATCGGCATGCGTACGGTAACGTAACCGATACCGAACGGCGGGCGATTCAACGAGTTGTTATTCCCGTAGAGCGTATCGCCGATCGCGGCATAGAGGCCGTGAGCGCTGCGATAGTTCAGTTCGAGATTGGCCTGCGCGTAGGGCAGGCGCGTGTTCATCGAGCCGATCGTGCTGCCGTACCCAATGCCGCCGCCGTTGAAGTTTTGGTTGGCGATGACGTTCAGGTTTTGATTCTGCGTGCAGTTCGGCCCCGGCGTGGAGCAGTAGAAGTACTGCGGCAGATTGTAGACGTATCCACGCGAGAGATCGCCTTCGAGTTCGTAGCCGAGCCCGACGTGCGGGAGGCTCCGAAGTCCCAGTTCGATACCCTGGAACCGTGCGTTGCTCAGGTTGACGTTCGACTGGTAATAGACCGGCGTGTTCGCAGGGACCGGCGCGCCGCCGTTGGTGCACTGCACTTGCGGGCTCGCGCAGGTATACGGGCTCGGATACGTCTGGCCGAAGAACTTGTTGAACAAGTTCGTCTGATAGAGATCGACCGATGCGACCGAGTTGGCCTTCGGCATACGGAAGCTCGCGCCGAGATCGAAGCCGTAGGCCGTCTCGGGTTTGATACCGCCGTTGTTGGTCTTCAGCGTCGCAACGCCGGTCGACGAACTATAGGTCGCCGTCGGGCTTGCGATTTGGCTGAGGAGCAAGAGATAGGGCGGCGCGATCGCCGACCCGATCGAAAGGCGCACCGCCGTGTTGGTATTCGGGCGATACGTCAGCGCGAAGCGATCGTCGAAGTGCGAGTTGGTCGTCGATCCGAACGTGACGTTCGATCCGTCGATCGCGCAATTCGAGAAGCCAAACGCGAACGGGCACGATACCGGGTAGGTGCTGTTGTAGACGTTTTCGTACAGCGTCGCATAGCCGCTCAATTTCGGATTGATGCGGAAATGGCCGCGCAGCGTAAACGTCGTGAACTTCTGTGCCGAACCCGTCGGGAGATTGACGCTCGTGTACGAGCTCTTCGAGTACGACGTCGTCGTCGAAACGGTCTGGTCGACGCCGAAGCTCAGCGTGTTGCTGCCGATGGGGTGGAGGTAGAGGAACGAGATGCCCGAGAGCGCGTCCTGCTCGGTCTGCAGGTAGGTATCGTGAACCGAGAGCGTCACCGGGGTGCCGTTGTAGAAAATCGGCGCGGTGGAGCAGACGTTGCCCGTGATCTTCCCGGGGCACGACGAACCGTAGAGCGTCTGCGTCACGAGGTTGGGCGTTCCATTGGGATTGCCTTCGGTCACTTGGCGCAGAATCGAAGCGTGGTAATACCGCGCGAGGACCGTATCGCGGCCCAACGTCGAGCGCACCTCTGCTTGCAGAATCGGCTCGTTGTTGATCTCTTGATCGGTTCCGCCGGTATGCAGATAATTCACGCCGAGACCACCCGCTGCGAGACTTCCGGAGTATCCGGCGAGCGGCGAAAAGGTGCCGAGCGTGAGGTTTCCGGTGTTCCCGTTTTGATCGGAGAAGGTCTGCGAGCCGAGATAGCTCACCGTCGCCGTGGTCGCATCCGAGAGTTTGTAACGGAACTTCACCAACTCGGCGGTCTGCGTGTATTGCCCTTGAACGTTATAGCAGCAGGCGACGAGCGGATAGATCGTCTGAATGCTCGACGAGGTACCCGGAATTGTCGTGTACGTGCTCGCGCCGTTGAAAGCGTTAATCGGCTTTCCGAGGCCCGTGTCGAACGTACCCGACGGATCGTAATAGACCGGCTGGTTATTGACCACCGACGGATCGTCGATCGTCGCGACGTCGAACACCAAACCGAGGCGGCTCACGGTATCGGAGAACCCGAAGTTCGAGAACGTTCCGCCGTGATTCGTGATGCCGAGAGCGAGGTCGGGGGTAGGTTTGTAGGTCGGATCCTTCGTCCGGAAGTTCAACGTTCCGCCGATGGCGTAGTTGACCGGCACCGTTGCGCCGGGGCCCTTCACGACTTCGGTGTTCGAGAACATATAGGCGTTCAAGAACGTCGTTACGTAGTCGCCGTAGGTGCCGACCGAGACCGGGTGCCCATCGATCAGCGTTGCGGTTTCGAACGAACCCGCACCGCGAATATCGGGAACCGTGATGGAGCCCGGGACTGCGGCATTCGCGCTGCTGGAGGGGAAGGAAATCTGCACGCCCGGCACTTGGCTGAGTACGCGGGTCACCTGAACCGCGCCCTGGTTTGCATACGTCGCCGACGAGACGACGTTGACCGCCGCCGGCGTCGTATTAAACGTTCCGCGCCCGACGGCACGCACCGTGGCGATCGTCCGCAGCGACGAGAACGTCGCGGCATGCATCGTAACGACGACGCCCTGGCTCTGGCCCGCGACGACGGTGTAGTCCGTGTCGGTCGCGGTTTGGTAACCCGGCTTGGTTACGATAATTTCATAGACTCCGGGTGCGATGCCGGAGATCGTGAAATCTCCCTTCGCGTCGGAGAGACCGTAATACGTTTTGGGGCCGCGGACGGCGATCGTCGCCCCCGCAACCGGAGCGCCGGAGACGTCGTGAAGCGATCCGCTCACGGTTCCGGTGCTTTGCGATTCTGCCTGTGCGACGAGGCGATGCGACGCGTTCTGAACCGTTGCCGCGCTGACGGGTCCAACGGTGAACGCGGCGATAGCCGCGACGAGCAGGAGTCGAGTGAGTGTACTCAGAGCAAACCTCCTGTATGAAACGAGAAATCCGGGGTCGGCGCCATGGCGCGGACGCCCCCGAACTACGCTGAGTCTACCCTGAAAAGATTAGGGGGAGATTAAGAAAGCGACCGCTCGCGGCGCCGGAGGAGCTCCGCCTGAGCGTCGATTCCCGACCCGGGCCGCGCCGCCAGGCGCCGGTAGCTCCCATCGGCGAGCAGCTCTCGCGACTGCTGCGTATCGGCGAAGAGGACCGATGCAAGCAGGCGATCCAACTCGGCGGCCATTTCGCGGTCCTCGATCGGCACGGCGAGCTCGACGCGACGATCCAGATTGCGTCCCATCCAATCCGCACTGCCGATATAGAGCTTCCGCTCGCCGCCGTCGGTGAAAGCGAAGAGCCGTGAGTGCTCGAGAAAGCGTCCCACGATGGAACGGACGCGAATGCTCTCGCTCAAGCCCGGCACGCCGGGGCGCAGCGTACACATGCCGCGCACTAAGAGGTCGATCGGCACCCCAGCATGAGAGGCGCGATAGAGCGCGCGCACCACCTCTTTGTCGGTGAGCGCGTTGAGCTTCGCCCGAATCCCGCACGGCCGCCCGGCCTCGGCATGTTCGGTCTCGCGATCGATCGCCGCAAGAATTTCGCGCCGCAACGTCACCGGAGCGACGAGCAATTCGTCGTAATCGGTCACCTTCGCAAAGCCGGTGAGCGCGTTGAACATCTGTGCGAGATCCGCCCCGAGGCGCGCGCGTGCCGTAAAGAGGCTGAAATCCGTGTAGAGCCGCGCGCTCTTTTCGTTGTAATTGCCGGTTCCGAAATGCATGTAGCGGCGGATGCCGTCGTCGTCTTCGCGCACGACCAGGAGCGCCTTGGCGTGAACCTTCAAGCCGGGGAACCCATAGACGACGTGGACGCCCGCACGTTCGAGGCGCCGCGCCCATTCGATATTATTTTCCTCATCGAAGCGCGCTTTGAGTTCGATAACCACCGCTACTTGCTTTTCGTTCTCCGCCGCTTCTAAGAGCGCGCGCACGATCGGAGAATCGCTGCCCGAGGTGCGATAGAGCGTGGCTTTGATTGCCAGAACGCGTTCGTCGTTCGCCGCGGTCTGCACGAATTGCACGACCGGGTCGAACGAATCGTACGGATGGTGCAACAAAATATCGCCTTCGCGAATCGCCGCGAAGAGATCGGTCACGCCGCGAAGCCGGGCCGGAATCGCCGGCGTGTAGGGACGATCGCGCAATTCGTCGTGCCCCGCAAGGCGATAGAGCGACATCAAATCGCTCAGCCCCATAAAGCCGTCGATATCGTAGCAATCCGATTCGCTCAGATCGAGCGCATCCAGCAGAAACGCGCGCAGGTTTTCGGGAATGCCGCGCTCCACTTCGAGGCGCACGGGCTCGCCGAAACGACGTTTTTGCAGCTCCGATTCGATCGCTTGCAGCAAATCGTCGGCTTCGTCTTCCTGTAGGTCGAGGTCGGCGTCGCGCGTTACGCGGAAGAGATAGGAAGCGCGCACCGCCATCCCCGGGAACAGCGCGTCGAGATGGTGCGCGATTGCGTCTTCGATCAGCACGAAACTCCGCTCGCCGGGCGCACTTCCCGGAATTTCGATGAACCGCGGCAGCGTCGGCGGAATCTTGACGCGCGCGAAATGAACGTCGATGCCTTCGGGGGTGACCTCTTCGAGCTCGACCGCCAACGAGAGCGAGAGATTCGAAATATAGGGGAACGGGTGTCCGCTATCGACGGCGAGTGGGGTGAGAACCGGAAAAATACGTTCGTCGAAGACGTGTTCGACGGTGCGGGAGCGCTCCTCGTCGAGATCGGTTACGGCGAGGATGCGCACGCCTTTCTCGGCGATCGCGGGAAAGAGTTCGTCGCGAAGCACCTGCATTTGCCGCGGCAACGTCTCGCGAATGCTCGCGGAGATCGCGGAGAGGTGCTCGGCGGGGAGGCGCCCGTCGTCGGAGCGCGTGGTGACGCCGGCGGCGATCTGTTGCTTGATCGCGGCGACGCGAATCATAAAAAATTCGTCGAGATTCGTTCCGAAGATGGAGACGAATTTCAGGCGTTCGAGCAGCGCATTTTTCGCGTCGAGCGCCTCTTCGAGCACGCGCTCGTTGAAAGCCAGCCACGAGAGTTCGCGGCTGAAAAAAAGCTCGGCATCACCGCGTTCCGCATTTTGCGGAGGCACGGCGGCTTCGAATCGCTGGAGCATCGTTTTCGCGGGATTCGCCGAGCGCGAGCGAAACTCTAGCCCCGATGCTCTCCGATTTGCTCGTCGAGGCGGGCGCGCACCTGGAAATCGCCGGGGCCGCGCTCGCAATCGCCACCGCGGTAGGGGTTCCGCTCGCGCTGCTGACCGCAAAAACGCGCTTCGTGCGCGCCGCCACGCTCGGCGGGGTGGGTATCGCGCGCAGCCTGCCGACGATCGCCGTGCTTGCCTTGCTGCTCCCATGGCTCGGCGTCGGACGCCTGCCGGCCGTCCTCGCGCTCGCAATGCTCGCGCTGCCTCCCATCGCGATCTCGGTCGACGCCGGACTGCGCTCGTTGACGCCGGCGCAGCGCGAGGTCGCCGATGCGCTCGGTCTCGCGGCGCGTACGCGCTTCCTTCGCGTCGAGGTGCCCGCAACGGCACCGCTCGCGCTCGCCGGTCTGCGCACCGCCGGTGTCGAGTGCGTCGCCAGCGCGACGCTCGCAACGTTTATCGGCGGCGGCGGCCTCGGCGACGGGATCGTCCGCGGGCTGCAAACCGGGGACGAGACGCTCTTGCTCGCAACGGCAGCGACGGTTGCCGCACTCGCATTCGCCGTCGACGCGCTGCTCTCGCTCGTGGTTCGCAGCGTCGAGGCGCGCACCTAATGCGTCGCGTCACCGCTCTGGCGACCATCGGCGGCGCGATCGCGCTCGCACGCTGCTCGCCGACGCATTCGGTACGCGTCGGATCGAAGAATTTTGCCGAATCGATTCTCCTCGCCGAATTGTACGCCCAAACGCTCGAAAGCGCGGGCCTTGCGGTCGAACGCCGCTTCAATCTCGGATCCACGCAAATTGCTTTGGCGGCGCTCGAACGCGGCGATATCGATTGTTATCCCGAATATACCGGCACCGCCCTCATCGACGTTTTGCACCACGCGCCCATGAGGGACGGCGCGGCGCTGCTCGCGCTGCTCCGGCAAGCGTTCCGCACTCGATACGCTGCGACGTGGTTGACGCCGGCTCCGATGAACGATTCGCAAGCCTTAGCGACCACCCGTGCGATCTCCGAGCGGTACCACCTTACGACGCTCTCGGAGTGTTCGCGCCTCGCACCCCAGTTACGCCTCGCGACGATTCAAGAGTTTCTCGCCCGCCCCGACGGCCTACCCGGATTGCAGCGGTTCTATGGAGGCTTCCATTTCGCGTCGGTTCGGACGTACGACATCGCGTTAAAATACGAAGCTCTGCTCGACGGCAAAGCCGACATCGCCACCGCGTTCACCACCGACGGCACGATCGCCGCGCGCGACCTCATCGTGCTTCGCGACGACCGCCATTTTTGGCCGGCCTATCACGCCGCGCCCGTCGTCCGCGAAGCGACGCTCGCTCGTTTTCCGATCGTTCGCGAGCGGCTCGACGCGCTCTCGGCGCGGCTTACGACGCAAGCGGTCTCGGCGATGAACGAACGCATCGAAGCCGCACAAGCCGCGCCCGCCTCGGTGGCACGCGCATTCCTTCGCGCGAATCGATGAGCGACGCGCCCTATTCCGTCGCCTTCGATCGCGCCTCCGTTCGTTTTTCGGGTAGCACCGTACCCGCCCTCGATCGCCTTTCGCTCCAGGTCGAACCCGGCGAGTTGCTCGCCGTCGTCGGCGCATCGGGATCGGGAAAGAGTACGCTGCTTCGTTGCATCAATCGCTTGGTCGAACTCAGCGAGGGTTGCGTCACCATCGATGGGCGCGACGTTCGTGCGGTCGAACTTGGGCCGCTCCGGCAAAGTATCGGCTATGCGATTCAGGGCGTCGGGCTCTTCGCTCATCTCACCGTCGCCGAAAATCTCGCGCTCGTTCCCGAAACGCTCGGCTGGACGCGCGAGCGCACGAACGCGCGCATCGACGAATTGCTCGCGGCCGTCCGTCTCGACCCATCCATCTATCGCTCCCGTCGGCCGCGCGAACTCTCCGGCGGCCAGGCGCAGCGCGTCGGCATCGCTCGCGCGCTCATCGCGTACCCTCGCCTGCTCTTGCTCGACGAACCCTTCGGGGCGGTCGACCCGATCTTGCGCCCGCACCTGCAATCCGAGTTGCTCGCCGTTCTCCGCGATGCGCGCACCACGACGTTCTTCGTCACGCACGACGTTGACGAAGCGCTCTTGTTAGGGAATCGCATCGCCGTCATGCGCGACGGCAGCTTGCAGGCAATCGGATCGCCGCGCGCCTTGCTCGAAGCGCCACCCGATGCGTTCACCGCCGAATTGCTTCGCGGCGACGAGCTTTTGCATCGCTATCGCCTCGCACGTCTCGACGAACGCGAGGGCCGTCGATGATCTCCGCGATCCTCGCGCATATCGCGCTCTGCGCCGTCGCCGTTGCCGTCGCCGCCGCAATCGCCATTCCGTCGGCGCTGATACTCGCCGATCGCCCAACTATCGAACGCGGAGCCTCCGCTCTTTTGGGAGCGCTCTACACCATACCGTCGCTCGCGCTCCTCGCGGTTCTCGTGCGCTTCGTCGGACTCGGAGACACGAGTGTCGAAATCGCACTGGTCGCATACGCACTCTACGCCATCTTTCGGAGCACGGTCGTCGGCGTTCGGGCGATTCCGGTCGAGCAACGCGAGATCGCCGCTGCACTGGGGATGCCGCCGTGGAGGCGTCGGCTTCGCGTCGAACTTCCAGCGGCGATGCCCGCCGTTCTCTCCGGGCTGCGCATCGCGACGTTGGGGAGCATCGCCTTGGCGACGCTCGGGGGCTACGTCGGCGGCAGCGGGCTCGGCGCGATCGTATTCACCGGCTTCGCGCTGCAAAATCATGCGATGCTGCTGGCCGGCGCCATCGGCGTCGCCGGGCTCGCGGTGTTCGCCGACCTCTGCTTCCGAGCGCTCGAGCGCGCGACGTACGCATGGGTTCGCGCGTAGGAGCGCGGCGCGCAATGGTTTGCGCGCTCGCCCTCGTGCTGCTCGCGACGACGCCTGCCGCCACCGCGAACGCGCTCTATCCCGTGCCCTCCCCGCTGCCGCGCGCCCACCGCGGCAGCGTGCTCTGGCAGCGCCCACTCGCGAACGGCGCGGCTCTGCCCGATGCAGCGCGCAACCTGCTCGTCCTCTACGAGACTCGCTCCCCGCTCGGACGCCGCGTCGCCGTCTCCGGCACGATCGCGATCCCCCGCGGCACCCCTCCGCCGCATGGCTGGCCGGTCGTGAGTTGGGCGCATGGAACCACGGGAAACGCGCCGCGCTGCGCCCCGTCGCGCGATCCGATTCCCAACGTCGAACAGCGCTGGTTGGCGGCATGGGTTCGCGCCGGATATGTCGTCGCGGCGACGGATTATGAAGGCGAGGGAACCCCAGGCATTCATCCATATTTCGTCGCGACCGCCTCAGTTCACGACGTCACCGATATCGTGCGCGCCGCTCGCGAGATCGATCCGCAGATCGGCCGCAACTGGATCGTCGCAGGGCATTCCGAGGGCGGCGCCGCCGCAATCGCCGTCGCTGCGGGCGCGCCGCGCTGGGCGCCGCACTTGCATTTAGTCGGCGCCGTCTCCTATGCACCCGGATCGCACATCACGCTCGCCCTCACCTCGATGGCCGCAGCGACCGCGATCAGCCGCAACCTTCCGCTCGTCGCAACGATGGTCGAGGGGATCGCCTCGGTCGATCCACACATCGAGCTCTCCCGGATTCTCAGCCCCGCCGGGCTACGACATTTCGGCGAACTGCAAACGCGGTGCATCGGCGCGCTCATGCGCAACCTCTGGTGGAGCGATACCCCGACCGATCGATTCTTTCGCAGCCCTCGTGCCGTGCGCGCGCTCGTTCCCGATTTTCAACGCAACGATCCCCTCAACATGCATCCGGTGGTGCCCCTGCTGCTCTTCCAAGGCGGGGCGGATCGGATCGTCACCCCCGCCGTCACCGACGATCTTCGCGCGGCCCTCTGCTTGCGCGGGGCGGTCGTCGACTATCGGCGCGTGCGCGGTGCCACGCACTTTTCCATTTTGCGAGAGACCGAAGCTACCGCTCTTCGCTGGGCGGCGGCCCGCTTTCAGGGAAGGCCCGCGCGCTCGAACTGTAACGATTAATTCGCACGGCCGCCCCCGTCCTCGGCACAACGTTGCAGCACAATGAGCGCGAATGCCTCATCCGCGTCGGGGAGATAGGCCCGCTCCGCAAAACCCGATGCTTCCGCCAGCGTCCGAATCTCCGCGCGAGTAAACTTGTGCGACGACTCGATGTGAATACGCTCGCCCGCGGCAAAAGAAGCCCGAGCGCGGTTCGCGCCGAGCGAATAGTTCGCGGCTCGTTCGGCGACGAGATGCGTTTCGATGCTTCCCGTTCGTTCATCGAAGCGCGAGTGATGGCGAAAGTTCTCGATCTCGATCTCGGCGCCGAGGTCGCGATTCACCCGTGCGAGGAGATTCTTCGAAAACGCGGCCGTCACGCCGATCGCATCGTTATACGCGCGTTCCATCACCGCCGGATCCTTGCGCAGATCGACGCCGAGGAGCAGCAGGTCATCGCGCGAGAGCGAACGGTGAAGCGCCTGTAACAACGCGCGCCCACGCTCCCCGGGATAATTTCCGAGATTCGAGCCGAGAAAGAGCGCGAGCGTCGGCGACGGCTGCGTCGCTTCTCCGAGCACCTGGAAATAATCCCCGACGAGCGCGCGAACGCGTAACACCGGATACCGTGCGAGCAAGCGCTTCGCCGCGCTCCGCACCGACTCGAGCGAGATGTCGATGGGCGTATAGGCGGCCTCGCCGTGCAGCGCGATCGCTGCTTCAAGCAACAGACGCGTCTTCAACGAGCTTCCGCTGCCGAGCTCCAACAGGTGGATCGGCGCCCGGAACATCGAGACGATCGTCGCCGCGTGCCGTTCCAGCAACGCCACCTCGCGGCGCGGCAGATCGTACTCCGGCAGCAGCACGATCGCCTCAAAGAGCAACGATCCCAGCGCATCGTAGAGATACTTCGAGGGGATCGCCTTGTTCCGCGCCAACAGCCCGGCGACGACGTCGCGTTCGAAATCCTCGGCGACATGTGTCTCCCAAATGCGCTCGGCGTACCGTTCACCGAACTCCACGGAGCTCACGATTTAGCCTCCGGCCGCAGCAACGAACGATGAAATCCGTAGAGAAAATAGACCGCGAGCCCAACGACGAACCAGGCCGCAAAGCGCAACCACGTCGGCAACGAGAGCCCGGTAATGAGATAGATGCAACCGAGTGCGCCGAGGATGGTGAAGAGCGGCGCGAGCGGGGCGCGAAAGGGTCGTGGCGCATCCGGCTCGACGATGCGCAGCACCAACACGCCGGCGCAGACGATGGCGAACGCCGAGAGCGTCCCGATATTTACGAAGTCCAACAACGTCGAGAGTGGAAGTGCGGCGGCGAGAACGGCGACGATAACCCCCGTCACGATGGTCATGCGCGCCGGAGTGCGGAAGACCGGGTGAATGCGCGCGACTCCCGGCGGCAACATTCGGTCGCGCGCCATAACGTAGAAAATGCGAATCTGTCCGAGCAGCGAGGTAAGCATGACGGTCGTGTTGCCGGCGACGCCGCCGAGCGCCACGATGATGTAGAGCGCGTTATTCCGCGAGACGTTTGCGAGCGCGTCGAGCATCGCCGCACCATCGGAGAGCCGTCCGTAGGGGATCGCGCCGACGGTCGCGTAGGCGATCGCTACGTAGAGCAGGCCGCCGATCGCCAGCGCGAGCAAGATGCCGATTGGAACGTGGCGCTTCGGTTCGTGCGCTTCCTCCGACGCCACCGTGACGGTATCGAAACCGATGTACGCGTAGAACACCAGCGCGGTGCTCGCCACGATTCCGTGCCATCCGTGCGGCGCGAAAGGCGTGAGATTCGCCGCGCGGACTCCCGGCAAAACGACGGCGAGAAAGACCAGCATCGAGAGCACTTGAAAGATCACCAACGCCCCGTTGACGTGCGCCGATTCGCGGATGCCGATCGCCACCAGGACCGCAATCGCCAACGTGATGAGCGCCGCGACGAGATCGATTTGGGGATGCGCGGTAAAAACGTTCGCTTCGCGCGCCCACAGCGGAAGGACGACGCCGATTTTCGCGAGCAGGTGCTCGGCGTACTGCGACCACGACGATGCGGTCGGCGCGACGGAGAGCCCGTATTCGAGAATAAGATCCCAGCCGATCACCCACGCCACGAATTCTCCAAGCGTCGCATAGGCATAGGTGTAGGCGCTTCCCGCGATCGGAACCATCGACGCGAACTCCGCATAACAGAGTGCGACGCAGAGGCTCACGAGCCCGGAGAACAGATATGCGAGAATGACCGCCGGGCCCGCAACGTGCGCGCCGGCGCCGATCGTCGGAAATATTCCGCCGAGCATCGTTCCCAGCCCGATTGCGGTGAGCGCCGGCCAGCCGAGCGCGCGACGGAGCGTCGGCCCTTCGTTCTGAACGGAATCGCGCGCGATTGGTTGTCGCGCGAGCAATTGACGGAACCGACTCATCGTCGGCGCGCTTCTCTACAACCGCAGGAGAATCCGCCCCCGCCCTTCGTACGCGCGCATCTTCTCCCAACGATAGCGAATCAACGCGATATACTGTTCGGTCTCGGCGTACGGCGGCACGCCGCGATACGCGCGCACCGCGCCCGGCCCGGCGTTGTATGCCGCCAAGGCAAGCGCGTAGGGAGAACCGCGCAACGAACCGGTGCGTGCGTTACGATAGCGCGCGACGTATCCGCCGATCAAGCGCGCCGACGCCGCGATCGAGGCGTAGGGATCGAATGGATCGAGCCCGACCGACGCGGCGGTGCCGGGCATGAATTGCCCGATGCCGATCGCGCCCGACGACGAAAGCGCATACGGATCGTACGCGGATTCTTGCAGTAACGTCGCCGCGAGAAAGAGCGGTGGAAGATCGTTGTTTCGGGAGGCACGCTCGGTGAGGATCGCGAGGTAGATCGCCGAGACGGCAGCGATACGGGGATTGTCGGCGAGTATCGCTCGTGCGATCGCACGTACGTCGTCGCGTGCGATGCCGCCGTTGCGCGCGAAATCGCCGCCGGCGAGACCGACGAGCAAACGATGCTGCGGCCAACTTAAGGTTGCGTTAACTAAGGGGACGTCGAAACGCGCGTTTCGTTCGACGAGCGTCTGTTTTTGCAGGGAGAACGCATTGCAGGCGCACAACATCGCCAGCGAGATCGGCGTCACGCGAGCGAGAAGGGAACGCAACCATGCACATCGTCGGCGCATTACTGATCGTCCTCGTCGTCGGGGATCTCGGCTCTACGTTTTTGTATCACGTTCCGCAGCATCTTTGGTTCACGTTACACCTTCGCACCCATCACGATCGCCGTCGTTCCTATTGGGATCACGCCGTCCTCTCGCGAGACCCGGCGATCCTTCTCGACGGCATCCTCGGCGCGCTGCCCTACCTCATCGTCGCGGCGGCGGCCGCCCGCCTCTCGTGGCAAGGAGCGCTTCTGGGGCTCCTCCTGGGGCAGCTGCACGTCTGGTGGCGCCATACCACCGAGCTGGGCTGGCGCACCCCACGCCCGATGGAGGCGATCCTGCGCCCCCTGCAGATCGTGCTGCCCGAGGATCATGACGGCCACCACCGAAACCCTGAGATCGAGTTCGGCGACATCTTCCGCTTTTACGATGCTCCGGCTCGAGCGCTCATCAGCCTCCTTGCCCCGACCAGCCGCCGCACTCGAAACGCGTCGTCGCGACGTCGGCGGACGAAGAGGATACCGGTGCGCGCCTAACGGGGAGATAATGGCTAAGCGCGCACTCTTTCTCATTTCGGATACCGGCGGCGGGCACCGCAGCGCGAGCAATGCGATCTGCGCGGCGCTCGACGAACGTACGGATCCCGCTTTCGTTCACCGCATCGACGATGTGGCGGCGCACTGCGCCTTCCCGTTGACCCAGCTCGGCCTGGGCTACAGCATGGCGCTGCGTTATGCCCCACCGGTCTACGGCGCGCTCTATTATGCGACCAACGGCCGCCGTCGCTACCGCGCGTTGGTGCGCTTCTGCGAACCGCTCTATCGCGAACGGCTGCGAAATCTCTTCCTCGAATATCGCCCCGACGTGATCGTCTCGGTGCATCCGCTGCTCAATCATGCCGCGCTGCGCGCGCGCGCGGATGCCGGGCTCAACCACATTCCGATCGTGACCGTCATTACCGACCTCGGAAAAGTTCACGAATCCTGGCTCACCCCCGACGCCGACGCTATCGTCGTTCCGGCGCGCGAAGTCTATCTACGCGCCTTATCGCGCGGCGTCTCGCCGGCGCGCCTGCGTTGGCTCGGGCATCCGATTCATCCGAAGTTCGACGATGTCGTCGGCACCAAACAGGAATTGCGTCGCGAGCTCGGGCTTCCGCAAGCGGCTTCGATCGTGATGCTCATGGCGGGCGGCGAAGGCGGCGGCAAACTCATGACGACCGCGATCGCGCTGGCGAAGGCCGATTTGCCGGTCGAGCTCGTCGTGGTCTGCGGACGGAACGAAGCCCTGCGCGAGCGACTCGCCGAACTCGCGCCGACGCTTCCCACGCGGATGCACCTCCTCGGTTTTACCGATCAGATTCCCGAATATTTTCGCGCCGTCGATCTGCTGGTTACCAAGGCCGGGCCGGGCTCGCTCGCCGAGGCCAACGCCGCACAACTCCCCGTCGTCGTCTACGATTACGTGCCGGGGCAAGAGCGCGGGAACGTCGACTTCGTTCGCAAGAACGGGCTCGGTGAAGTCGCACTCCACGGCGCGGCGCAGGTCGTCGGAGCGGTGCAGCGGATGATCTCCGATCCCGCGCGCTTGGTGCAGATTCGGATTCGCCAGGAAGAAGTCGCACCGAAAGCATCGTCGCGCCGCATCGCGGCGCTCATCTCGCAGATCGCCGTCGACGGAACGATTCCCGCCGACGATTCTCCGTTCGCACCGCAACTCCAACTCGCCGCATTCTAGCGAGCGCGACCGCGCGCCTCGATGCATGTGCGCCTCGATACGCCGCCTGCGGCGGCTACTCGGCGTGACAAGAGCGTACTCGGCGCGACGGCGGCGAACCTACCTTGTCATCCCGAGTAGGTTGCGAAGCAACCGTATCGAGGGAATTCAACACACGCGCGCCACGATGCATGTGCGCCTCGATACGCCGCCTGCGGCGGCTACTCGGCGTGACATGGTTACGCGCAGCGCGCCTCGATACGCCGCCTGCGGCTACTCGGCGTGACATGGTTACGCGCAGCG
>JAJXXM010000010.1 GCA_021781095.1 bacterium | reverse complement strand
GCTCGCGCTTGGCGATATCGAGCACCGCCTGCTTCGTGGAGCGAGCTTTGACGGTCTCGGTCCGGAGGTTGATATCGGCCTTTGCTGCGATCGCCTGCGCCGCACCGAGCGCGTCGAGCGCCCGACGCTCCTCATCGGTCATCTCGGCATCGGGGGGAAGCGAGTAGGGGACCGAGACAACGTAGATCGCCAAGAGTTCGGAGCGTTCGCCCTTCGCGAGCTTTGCCGCGAGCGCCATCATATGCTGCGAGGCGATATTTTCGGAGAAGACGACGATGATGGAGCCGACCATGCGCTCGAGTTCGGTCTCGGCATCGCGAGCGATCTCTTGGACCTTACTGATCGGGGGATGCAGCATCCACCAGAGCGTCGCTACGACGGCGAGAACGAGCGCGAGGGCGATAACCGCGCCGACGGGATCGACGGCGATCATGGACGCCCCGCCCAGACGCGCAGGATCTGTCGTAGTCGGTAGGCGCCCAATGCAATAACGGCGGCTCCCAGGACGAGCCCCGGCATTTCGGGGAGGCCGAATCCGAGATGGATCATCCGCACCAGAACGATCGCGCCGACGACGACGAGCGCGAGCGAGATCGTCGCACGATAGACGAGCATCGCGTTACCGAACCTCCGCGGCGCGTGCCGGTTCGCGCGCTTTGAGGCACGCGACATACTCATCCATCAGCTCGAGTTCGCCGGCATCGCGGAGGATCCCGATCTGTTCGTGGCGCCAATCGTGCGGCGCCGAACCGAAGACCGGAAGGCCCTTATTGCGTCGATAGATGACGAAGATGATGAAGCCCAGGATCAACCACGCGGGGCCGGCGATACGCCCGAGATCGTGGGTGAGAATCGTGAAGACGAGGATCGAGAGAATGCCGATGAATCCCAGAACGCCGATGACCGGGAAGAGCACGCGTTCGCCTTTGTAGGTCATCGGAATATTGAACGGGATCCGAAATTTACGCGGACTGAGCGGGTCGTTCATACGCAGTGCGATGAGTGCCAAGAACACGAACGAATAGCTCGTCGCCGCACCGAAGGCGTAGAGATCGCCGAGAAACCCGATGCCGCCCTCGCCGTGGAAGAACTTCGCATAGAATGCCGCGGCGCCGGGATCGAGCGAGGGCCACGCGGCGAAGATCAACTCGACGACGGCGATCGCGCAGAACGAAATAATCGAGATCGCCGGGGTACGAAAGCGCCGGTTCACGCGTTGGAAGATCGACGGAAGTAATTTTGCATTCGCCATTGCGTAGGCGATGCGCGAGCTGCCGAAGACGCCGGAGTTCGACGAAATTAAGAGCAAGATCGCACCGAGAATCGGGACGTAGAGCGCGGCGAGGGCGCCGAAGTACGGCACTTCCTTCGCGAGCAGAGCCACCGCCTTGCCGTTATTATCGTTATTGCCGAGCCACTGCCAGAGCGTCTGCGCGTGTCCCATCGCATCGGGCGGAATTTGATGCCAAGGGACCATACCGAGCGCGAGGTTCGAATAGGCGAGCGCGTAAATTAAGATCGTGAGGATCAACGCGATCGAGGTGCGCGGAATCACCGAGGCGGGACGTTGCGTTTCTTGCGCGGCTTGCGAGATAGATTCGAGGCCGACGAACGAGATGATGGCGTACGAGGCGCCGAGCATGAGATTGAAGGTGCTCGGCCATTGCGTCGTCATGGTGTGGACGAGCAGCTCGGGGCGAAATGCGAAGAGAAAGCCGAAGAAGAGAATCGAGGTCTCACTCATGACGTCGAGCGCCGAAACGACACCGTTGAACGTCGTGCTCTCGCGCACGCCGAGCACGTTGAGGAGGCAGAGTCCGGCGATCAATCCGAAGACGGCGATGAAATGGATCCACGGATGGATGGGATTGAGTAATGCAGGAATATCTTCGCTGAGATAATCGACGCAACTCCAGGCGAAGAGCGTCACGTCGATGGTGAAGTCGAGCAGTACCGCCCAGCCGGCGATGAAGCCGAGAAAATCGCCGAGCCCCCGCATGACGAAATACTGTCCGCCGCCCGCGACGGGATAGGTAGCGGCGAGCTCGGTATAGGCGAGCCCGATGCAGACATAAACGATCCCGGCGAAGAGAAACGCGACGTTCGATGCGCCCGCGGCGGCGCCTAAAACCAAACCGAGCCCGACGAAGATATCGGCGCCAACATCGGAGTAACCCCAGGAAAAAGAGCCCCAAGGCGTGACCGAGCGTTTCAGTTCGGGTTGGTGTGTTTCGGGCATAGTCGTTTCTAAAAAATGATGCCTATCGCAGTACGTTCGAGCGCGTTGATCGTGTACTCCGCTTGGGCCAGTTGGTCGGTTAGTTCGTAATCGCGAAAGATTTTGCGGGCATCCATGAGCCGGTTGACCGCATTGCGTAACTCGTTGCGCTCTCTCATGCCGTCCGAGCTCTTCTGCAAGATCATCGACGCATATTTGATTGCGGTCTTGGCATACTCAACGTGATTGCCGATGGCCTGCAACTCGTGCATGGCCAGCTCGTAGGCCTCGCTGGCTTGATCGTAATCCCTCCGGCGGGTCGCGATCATCCCCTTGAGGACGTTCTCGAGCGCGTCGCTACGGTTGCGGGTCGGCGCGAGTGCCTGGTCGATCGCCTGCCGGAGATCGGGATCGCTCGAGATATTCGGCGAGGTGGCAAAGGTGCGGGGCGGGCGCGCCGCCTGGCTCGGAACGGGAGCGGCCGCGGGCGCGACCTGGCCGGTCCGCAGTATGTCGACGTCGACGTAGAACTCGCGCGCGGTCTGATAGCGTTTTCCGGGGTCTTTTTCGATGGAGCGCAGGATCACGCGCTCGAGCGCTTCGGGAATGTTGCGATTGATCTCGCGCGGCGGAGTCGGCGTATCGTGGACGTGCGAATACATCGTCGCCACGATATCTTCACGGTCGTTCCGGAAGGGGAGCGTCCCGGTGAAAATTTCGTACATCAGAATGCCGACCGAATAGAGATCGGAGCGAACGTCGGCGGGCTTGCTCAAAAAACGTTCCGGCGCGAGATAGGAGATCGTGCCGATAATTTGGCCCGTGCGCGTCGTCTGCGTGACGTCGCTCGCGCGGCGGGCGAGCCCGAAATCGGTGAGCTTCACGCGCTCGGAATTTTCGTCGAGCATGACGTTGGACGGCTTGATATCGCGATGGACGATGCCTTGCGATTGCGCGTAATCGAGCCCTTCGAGAATATCGCAAATGAACCCGAGCGCCTGCTTGTATTTCAACTCGCCGCTGCGCAGATCGGCGAGGTTGCGCCCGCGCATGAGCTCCATGATGATGTACGGATAGCCGTCGTCCTCGCCGGCGTCGAAAACGGCGACGATGCGCGGGTGGTTCAGGCGCGCCATCGCGCGCGCTTCACCGAGAAGCCGTTCGATCGTATCGCTCGAGCGCTCGATGAGAACTTTGACCGCAACTTCGCGCCCGAGCTTTTTGTCGAGCGCGCGATACGTATCTGCGGTACCGCCGCGTCCGAGCAGTTCGCCTATTTCATAGCGCCCTGCGAGAGTCCGTCCTTGGAGTTCCACGCAATCGTTCCTACTGCCTAAAATGCATTCCGGTAATGGGTCATGCTCGTGCCGTCGATTGCGACGACGTCGAAACGCACGCGAGCGTGCGGCGCGACGATCTGTGCGTAATCGGCGGCGATACGACGAAGGGTCGCGCGCTTGGAGCGACCGACGGCCGCGAGCGCCGAGCCAAAATCGGAGCTTTCACGT
>JAJXXM010000168.1 GCA_021781095.1 bacterium | reverse complement strand
CCACGCTTGGCGGAGTTCTTGGCTCGTCATCGGCATAGGCACCCCGTATGGTAGCAGAGTGCCGCGGGTTGCGCTACGACGGTGGTGCCAGCAAGCTGCGCAGGCGGGCCAGCGCCCGCTGCTCGATCCGGGAGATCTGCATCTGCGAGGTCCCGAGCCGCTCGCCGACCTCGCGCTGGGTCTGCCCCTCGAAAAAGCGAAGCCGCATCACGATACGTTCGCGCCCCGGGAGGCGCTCGAGGGCATCGGCGATCTCCGCGCGCTCCGGAACCAGCTCCAGGTCCCCGTCCTGGACGCCGATGCTGGGCTCGAGGCGTCGGGCACCCTCCTCGCTCTCGAAACCGGCGTCGAGCGAGAAGGGCGAGAGCGCTCCCCCGGCCTCCATCGCCTCGAGTACCGCCTCGATCTCGACCCCGAGAAGCTCGGCGATCTCCGCCGGAGTCGGCTTTCTCCCGAGTTCGGCGGTCAGTCGATCGGTCGCGGAGCCGATCGAAAGCGCGAGCTCCTTCAATCGGCGCGGGACGTGAACCGACCAGCGCTTATCGCGGAAATAGCGTTTCAGTTCACCGAGGATCGTCGGCGTGGCGAAGGTCGCAAACTGCGTGCCGAACGCCGGTTGGTAGCGATCGATCGCGTTAATGAGTCCAAGCGTGGCGATCTGCAAAAGATCGTCGTAGGGCTCGCCGCGATCGACGAAGCGTTTTGCGAGAAAACGGACGAGCCCGAGATGTCGCTCGACGAGTTGCGAACGCAGCGCCGAGATCTCCGCAGAAAGGCTGTTGCTATTCCCGGCCTGCTTGAGCGCAAGAAAACGCGCAAGCAGCGCCTCTGCCGATTCTCCCTCACTCATCGATTTCTACCGGAGCGCTTCGAAAGATTCGGCACTCGGACCGCACCCATCGAGCACTCCCCTATCGAGCGCTATCACCAAGTTTCTTAAACATCATCAAGACGGTTCCGCTCTCCGCTTCGACGCTGTATTCCACTTCGTCCATGAGCGCGCGGATGAGATAGACGCCGAGGCCGCCGACGCGCGGCTCGCCGAGATCGCGCGAACGGATTCGTTCGGCCTCGGTGCCGATACCGAAGTCGCGGACGCAAATTTGCAGTCCATTGCTATAAATGCGACAGGTAATGACGATTTCATCGCTCTCGCGAGCGTGTTGAATGGCGTTGGTACATGCCTCGGCGACGGCAAGTTTGAGATCGGCAATTTCGTCGACGTTGAAATGCATGCGTGCGGCGACGGTTGCCACCGAGAGCCGTGCGAGTGCAACCCACTCGGGGCGAGACGGAATGCGAACTTCAATCTCCGGGGCCTCTGCGCCGATCTCTCGCGCTTGCATCATTTCAAAGCTTTGACCGCATCATCGACGCTGTCGTAGATATCGAACACTTTAATGAGTCCGGTAATATCGAAAATTTTCCGTGTCTGCGGATTTGTCGAAACAAGCGTTACCGCACCGCCGTGTTCGCGCACGCGCTTGAGCCCGCCGATAAGGACGCCTAAACCGGTTGAATCGATATAGCGAACGTTTTGCAGATCGATCGCAAACGTATAGGTGCCTTTATCGATAAGTTTTCCGATAAAATCTTTGACCTTCGGGGATGTATAAACGTCGATTTCGCCGTCAAGCGATACCACAGCGATCGACCCGTTCACCGATCGTACTTGCATATTGATATCCACGCGCGCCACTACGCCCCGTCCGGTCGCTGTTCGGCGTGACCGTTCTCGGAATGGCCGTTCCCCGTCGCACGCGCTTGCTCCAAGATCGTTCGACCGCGTTCGTAGAGATCGGCGGCATTGCTCTGCCACGCCGCCGTCGCTTCACCGACGCGGTCGCGAAGGTCTTCGGTCGCATCGACTGCTTGGTTGCTCGCTTCGCGCGCTCTTCCGATGACCACGTCGCGCGTCTCTTCGTCGGAGAGCAAAATTGCGGCGGCCGCGCCGATTGCGGCACCGATCAATAAGCCGATAACGAACCCACCGCCGTTGGGGCGATTACTCACGCCGCATTTCCTCCACGAGGATCGTTCCCACCGACAAAGCGTTTCAAACGGTCGGCGACGATATTCATACTTTCGCCGAAACTCGTTACGCCCGGCACGACCGCACTCTTCGAAAGTTCGGCGGTTTGCGCGAGCGCCGAAGCCGCACCTTCTAGCGATTTTGCCGCCGTCGCCAGGTGGCCGACGGCTTGTTCGGCACCGCTTGCCGCACCGCTGACATGTTGCAGCGTCGATGCAGCGGCCGGGCCGATATCGCCGATCTGACTATCGACGACTTCAAGCGTCTTGTTCAGACGACCGAAGGTTCGAGCGAACGCAATTGCAGCGATGATGAGCGCGAGGCCGGCGAGGAAGGCGCCGCCGCCGACACCGTAATCGAGCACCGCGTGAAGTGTAGAGGCGTCATTGGTCATAATGACCTCCCCTTTCGCGACTGCCCCCCCGGAGGCTTGCTAACGCAAGCGCTCGACTGCGGCAACGAGGATCTCGCCTGCGGCCTGCACCGCACGTTCCTCGCTCTCCGGAGCGAAGGAAAAGCGCACGACCCCGCGCTGTAGCGTGCTCTCAAGCCCCATCGCGGCGATCACGTGGCTCGGCTCGAAGACCCCGGAGGTGCACGCACTTCCGGCCGAGGCGGCGATGCCGTCGAGATCGAGCCTCATGAGGAGCGCCTCCGATTCGATCCCGGAGATCGCGAAGCTCGAAATATTGGGCAACCGCTCGGCGTCGGCGCCGTTGATCTGGAGCGCCGCTATGGAGCGCCGGGCTCGCTCCTCGAAGCCGGTGCGCAGCAGCGTGACCCGCTTCACCGACTCCGCGCGCTGCTCGACCGCGCGTTCGAGCGCGACGGCAAGGGCGCAGATCCCGGGAACGTTCTCGGTTCCCGCCCGCGATCCGTACTCTTGGCCACCGCCGTAGATCAGCGGTTCGAGCGCGATCTCGCTGCGCAGCGCGAGGACGCCGACACCTTTGGGCGCGCCGAATTTGTGCCCCGAGATCGAAAGCAGATCGCTTCCCAACGCATCGAGGCGGCAATCGAGCCAGCGCGCACCCTGCACCGCATCGGTGTGAAAGAGCGCGCCTGCGGCGTGCGCCTGCGCCGCCAAGAGCGGAATCGGCTGCAGCACGCCGGTCTCGTTATTGGCGAGGTGGATCGAAACGAGCAAACTTCGCTCGTCGAGTTCGCGGCGATAGGCATCGGCGTCGATGCGACCTTCGCGATCGACCGGGAGGGTAACGATCTCAAAGCCGTCGCGCTCGAGCGCACGCGCGGCATGTAGCACGGCGTGATGTTCGGTCGCACCGACCAATATCCGACGGCGCCGGTCGTCGCGAGCCGCTCCGGCGACGCCGAGGATCGCCAGCGAGTCGCTCTCCGAACCGCCGCCGGTGAAACGAATATTTCTGCGCGGAACGCCGAGCGCGTTTGCAACGCGGTCGCGAGCCGTATCGAGCAGCGCATGCGCTGCTCGCCCCTCGGCGTGCAACGAACTCGGGTTATAATCGCTTGCTAACGCTTGGATATAGGCGTCGCGTGCGGCAGCCGAGATCGGCGTCGTTGCGGCATGATCGAGATAGATGCGATCGCGCATTACGGCTCGAAATAGCGGCGTCCGTGCAACCGCTCCGGCAGAAACTCCTGCGGTTTCTCAGGATCGTCGTGCGTGTAAATATAATCGCGCCCGTAGCCTAACGATCGCATCAGGCCGGTCGGCGCGTTCCGCAG
>JAJXXM010000342.1 GCA_021781095.1 bacterium | reverse complement strand
CAGTACTCGGCGATGCTCGCCGGCGCCCGCGCCGGAGCGAGCGCGGCAGGCGCCGGTTCGCAGGCAGCGCTTGCTGGGCTTCAACAGGCGCAAAGCCGCTACGATCTCGCCGCCAAGACCGCACAACGCATGGGCAATCTGTATGCAGCAGGCGCGATCTCCAAAGAACAGCGCGATCAGGTGCAAACGCAGCTTGAAATGGCCCGCGCCGGCCTCGCACAAGCGCGCGCTCAAGTGCAGGCAGCCTCCGGCGGCGAAGCCGCCGCACGCGCCGGAGTTGCCGCAGCGAGCGTTCCGGTGAACGACGCAACGATCGCGGCGCCGTTTAGCGGCGTCGTGACGCAAACGTTCGTGCGGCAGGGCGAGGTTGTCGGTGCCGGCAGCCCGGTCGTGCGCATCGAAAGCGAGGCTCGCCTCGAATTAAAGGTGGCGATTCCGTTAGAAAATCTCGCCTCGCTGCGCGTAGGGCAACAACTTGCCCTCCACGTCGACGCGAGTGGCGGAGCGACGTTGCAGGGGAAAATTCGCTCGCTCGTCCCCTCCGACAATCCGGCGCTTCGATCGGCGATTTTACGCGTCGACCTTCCCGCACACCCCGGTCTGCTTCCGGGAATGTTTGCTCGCGCGATCGTGCCCGCTCGGAGCGCCCGCGGCGCGCGCATTCCCCTTTCGGCTTTGGTCGAGCGCGCCGGCCAAAGCGGTCTCTTTGCCGTTCGCAACGGGAAAGCGGTCTTTATTCCGGTCGAATCGATCGTTAGCAACAAGCGTTATGCGATCGTCACCGGGATCTCCGCGGGAACGACGATCGCCGTCAGTAACCTCGCCGAACTCACCGACGGGGCCTCCGTGACGGTATCGACTCGATGAAACCTTTGACCGAAATCGGCCGCCTTGCGCGCTACTTCCTCACCTCGAAACTCACGCCGACGATCGTGATCGCGATCTCGGTCTGGGGTATCTTCGCCATCTTACAGACGCCGCGACAAGAGAACCCCGAGATCACGATGCCGGCGGCGACAATCTTCACGCAATATTCGGGCGGATCGGCACGCGAAGTCGAACGTCTGATTACCGAACGCGGCGAACGCGTTTTGCAAGAAGTTCCCGGCATCAGCCACATCTACGCAACGACGACCCAAGATTACTCGATGCTGACCGTGCTCTTTCACGTCGGTGAGAGCCCGAGCAAATCGTTCGTCGCGCTATACGATCAAGTGAACGCGCACCTCGGCGATCTTCCTCCGGGGGCTTCGCACCCAATTATCACGCCGCTCTCCGTCGACGATGTTCCCATCGTCGTGCTCAATCTTCACGGTCGGCGCTACGATCGCGGTCAGCTCTATCAGACTGCGCAACGCGTGATCGCCGACGTTCGCGCCATTCCCGGCGTTTCGACGGTGCAGAGTTTCGGCGGCCGGCCAAGAGTCGTGAACGTTCGTCTCGACCCGGTAAAACTCGCCGCATTCGGCCTTTCACCAGGTCAGATTGCAGCGGCGCTCGGCGCGAGCAACGCCGTCCAAGCGGTCGGGGCGTTACACAGCAACGGTGAGAGCCTCGCGGTTCGCGCCGGTGATGCGCTTACATCGCTCGACGCGGTGCGCAACCAAATCGTCAACGTGAGCGACGGGCAGCCCGTGACGCTCGGCGAGGTCGCATCGGTCAGCATGGGGCTTCCGCCGCGCGACAACGAGACCGGATTCGGGTACGGCGCCGGAACGAAGGGCGCGCCGCAACAGCTTCAAGCATCGGTCAGTATCGCGATCGCAAAAAAAGCGGGAACGAACGCCGTGACCGTCGCCGATCAAATTCTTTCGCGCGTCAAGAGCATCGCGCTCCCCCCGGGCGTGACGCTCGACGTTACGCGCAATGACGGCAACAAAGCGAACCTCGCCGTCAACGAACTGATCCAGCGGTTGCTCGAAGCGATCGTTATCGTCGTCGCACTCCTCTTCGTTCTCGGGTGGCGGGAGGCGCTGGTCGTGGCAACGGCGATTCCGTTAACGCTCTTTGTAACCTTGGGAATCGGGATGATAGACGGGCAGTCGATCAATCGCATTACGCTCTTCGCGCTGATTCTATCGCTCGGTCTACTCGTCGATCAAGCGATTGTTATCGTCGAGAATATCCACCGCCATTACCACGTCGTCAACCCTCATCGTTCTAAGGCCGAAGCGACCGTACTCGCCGTCGAAGAGATCGGCAACCCCACCACGTTGGCGACGATTACCGTTGTGCTTTCGTTCCTGCCGATGCTCTTCGTAACCGGCATGATGGGGCCGTACATGCGCCCCATTCCCCTCAACGTCCCCATCGCGATGATCGCTTCGTTGTTGATCGCTTTTACCATTACGCCCTGGGCGACGTATGCGCTGCTCCGCAATCAAAAGCCGAAGCAATCGCACGGAACGCCGCGATGGATTCTACCTTTCCGCAGAGCGCTCGAAAACATGCTCGCCGATCGAAAACTCGGTCGACGCTTTCTCGTCATCCTCGCGTTTGCGCTCTTCGTCGCGGTCATGCTTCCGGTCTTCAAGTTGGTGAAGTTCCGCATGCTCCCCGATGCCAACGAAACTTCGTTCCTCGTTGCGATCGATGCAGCTCCATCGAGTTCGATCTCACAGACCAACGCGATTGCCGCAGCGGTCGGGCGCAAATTGGCGACCTATCCGCAGGTTCGGTCGTATCAAACCTTCGTCGGCACCAACGCCGTTCCCGATCTCGCAGCACTATTCCAAGGAACGGTTTTCCGTAACGCACCCAATCAAGCCGAGATTCACGTAAGTCTGCTGCCGAAGGATCGCCGTTCGATCGAATCCGCCCCCTTCGTCGCAGAGATTCGTCCGGCTTTGGCCGCTGTTGCCGCCGCAAAAGGCGCCTCGCTGCGAATTTTGCAGGTACCACCCGGTCCACCGGTCCGCGATACGATTCTCGCCAAAATTTACGGCCCCGATCCCGAGGTTCGCCGAGCGATCGCCGCGCGTCTCGTCGCGCTGATGCAACACGAGCGCGGCGTCGTCGATATCGATTCGAGCTTTAAGGACCTACCCGCTTCGTTGAATCTTCGCGTCGACCCGACGAAGGCGGCGCTCGCCGGCGTATCGGTGCTCGATGCCGTTCAAACGCTCGGCATGGAGATTCACGGCGCGCCGGTCTCGACGTTGCATGTCCCCAACCAAACTCGACCGGTATCGATCTTCCTTCAACTCGAACGCGCGTACCGCGGCGATCCGGCAGCGCTCGATTCGCTCATGCTTCCATCGCGCACCGGCGCACAAGTCCCGCTCGCCGCCGTCGTAACCGCTCGCGCCGGCAATGTGGAGCGACCGCTCTATCGGGACGATTTCCGCAACGTCTCCTATGTCGGCGCCGATATGGCCGGGCGCAGTTCGACCTACGCTGTGATCGACATGTCGCTTGCGCTCATGCATAACCCATTGCCCGCCGGATATTCGATCTCGTGGGGCGGTGAGTGGAGCCTGACCAATCGCGTCTTTGCCGACCTTGGCCGAGCGATGCTCCTCGCCTTCATCCTGATTTACTTCCTGCTCGTCGCACGCTTCCGTTCGTTTATGATTCCGCTCGTGGTGCTCGCCGCAGTCCCGCTGGCAATTATCGGCGTCCTCCCGGGATTTGCTATCCTTGCACCCTTCGGTATCTACTTCTCGGCAACGGCAATGATCGGGCTCATCGCGCTCATCGGCATCGTCGTGCGAAATTCGATTATCCTCCTCGATTTCATC
>JAJXXM010000352.1 GCA_021781095.1 bacterium | reverse complement strand
GCGAACTCGGGCTCACCTACGAAAACGACGGCGCGCTCTACTTTCGCGCCACCCAATTCGGCGACGATAAAGACCGCGTCCTCGTGAAGAGCGACGGCAAACCGACGTACTATTGCGCCGACGTCGCGTACCACTACGAGAAACTCAAACGCGCCGACCGCGCGATCGATCTCCTCGGCCCCGATCACCACGGCTATATCGAACGGCTCCGCGGCATCGCCAGCGCTTTCGGTTATGAAGGGAAACTCGACGTTGCCATCGCGCAGCAGGTCACGCTATTACGCGGCGGCGAGCAAGTCTCCATGAGCAAACGCGCCGGCGATATTATCACGCTCGACGCGATTCTCGACGAAGTCGGCGTCGATGCGGCGCGCTTTTTCTTCGCGATGCTCGCCACCGATACGCCGCTCGCCTTCGATCTCCAACTTGCCACCGAGCAGAGCAACGATAATCCGGTCTATTACGTGCAATACGGACACGCGCGCATTGCCTCGGTGCTGCGAAACGCCGACGCCACGGAGCTCGCGATCGCCCGACGGGGCGAGTTCCTCGCAGCGCTCGCCCATCCGAGCGAGATCGCGCTGATGCGCCGTATCGAAGAATTTCCGCGCGTGCTGCAGTCGGTCGTCAGCTCGTTAAGCCCGCATCGGCTCGCGCGCTATGCGCGCGAGATCGCCGCGGATTTTCACGCGTTTTACGGCGAGTGCCGCATTCTCTCCGAGAACCGCGACGAACGCCTCGCGCGGCTTGCGCTCGCTGCAGCGACCGCGCACGTGCTCGCCCATGCCTTGCGCGTGCTCGGCGTCAGCGCTCCGGAGAGCATGGAGCGCCTCGCGACCGCCTAGTCGCGGCCGATCTGTCGGAGCGGCACGCGTTCGGGGTAGAGCGGGCGGTCGATGAGCCGCTCGAGCGCACTCGCCTCGGCGCCGAGAACGAAATCTGCAAATTCGGCGAACGCATCGCGTTCGGTCTCACCTTCGGCGAAGCGTTCGTTCGCCGTTAGGTCGACCTTCCCGGGAGCCGGGAGCATCCGCACGTACGGTCCATCGTCGTCGCGACCGAGTTCGACGAGCTTTTCATCGTCGAAGATGCGCAGCGCGCTCTCGATGTGGCGGTCGCGACAATCGTCGATCGCCAGCAGGTCGGCGAGGTCGCGACTGCTTCCATGCAGCGCTCCGCCGCGCGCGCTCCGTTTGATGCCGCGGTAGATCTCGCGCAACATCGGTAACGGCGGCGCTTCGAGTTTCAGCAAAAATTCATTGAGGCGCCGGTCGCTGGGACCAAACAGCAGATGAATGCGTGCATCGGCACCGTCGCGCCCGGCACGTCCGGCCTGCTGATTGAACTCGGTAAAATTGAAATTGAGGTGATAGAGCACGACTTCGCGCACGTCGGGAAGATCGATCCCTTCGCCAAACGCCGTCGTCGCAACGACGACGTCGATGCCTCCGCTTCGAAAGGCGTCTTCGACGGCATGGCGCAATTCGGTGGGAACGCCGGCATGATAGAAGGCAACGCGATCGCCGCAGGCCTTCTTCAGTCGCTTGGCAACCTCGGCCGCTTCTTTGCGTGAATTACAGTAGATGATGCCGCGCGCACCTTTGCCGAAGATTTGCGCGACGTATGCGTGTTTGTCGGCAACGCCGCGCATATCGACGACATGCAAATTCGTCCGAATCGTCGGATCGATCGCCCACTCCTCGATTCGCAACGCATCGCGAATCTCGGCGAAACTCTCATCGTCGACCGTCGCACTGAGCGCGAGCACCTGCGGCTCGCCGACGGCGGCAAGCGTCGTCGCAATCTCGCGATAGCCGGAGCGACGCCGCGCCTTGCCGACGTGGTGGCTTTCGTCGACGACGAGCAAATCGATCGCGCTTGCGCCCGCGAAGCGCTTGGCGTGATAGCGAACGAACTCCGGCGTCGCGAGAATCATATCCCACGCCCCGCTCTCAAGCGCAGCGAATAACTCGGCGCGCTCGCCCGTCGAGATCGCGCCGTTCGCGCGAAAGAGCCGCATTCCCAACGGTTCGAGCTTGCGCACGAAACCCTCGAACTGATCGTTGCAGAGCGCACGCAGCGGGTAGAGCACGACGCTTTTTCGTCCGCGTTCGAGCGCTTCGGCCGTCGCAACGTACGCAAAACAATAGGATTTCCCGCGCCCGGTACCCATAATGCCGAGCACGCGTTTCCCGGCGAGCACTCGATCGATCACCAGCGACTGCGTTTCGTGCGGTGTATGCTCGCCGATGAGCGCCGCGCGAATGCGGTCGAGATTGCCGTCCCAGCCGCGGCGCGCCTCGGCTCCCTCGCGGCTACGCTGTCGGCGAAGCGCCGCATCGTCGATCTCGACGACGATATTGATGCCGCGATTGCGCTCGCTGCCGTCGTTTGCGACTCCACCGCCGGTGAGCGCCGAGATGTAGGCACGATAGCGCGTCCCGCCATCGATCTTCGGAGCGATCCGCGCAGCGATCTCCCGACGCAAAAACCCCAGTTGAAACGTTCCAAAACACACCGCGATCGCATTGGGGTCGTAAGAGTTCTCGGGTTGGCGTTGCAGTGCAAGCTCGACGCCCTCGCTCAGCCCGGCGATGCTGTCTTGGCGCCCCTCGAACGAAACGCCGACGACCTTCGTGTTAAAACGCCGCGCATCTTCAATGCCGGCAAAGGGGCCGCGATCGAGAAACCGATCGCTTCGGTCGAAGAGATCGTCGAGAAAATCGTTTTCGGGTGGAACGCGTTGTTCACCGGAGAGGAGGCGTTCGAACGCCTCCTCTGACGGGGTCAGATGCTCGCGCGAACTACTCGTGCGCGGGGCGCTCCCCGGCATCGAGATCGAGTGTGATCTCTTCGTGTCCCTGAATCAGCGCGCTCTCGTCGAGCCCGGCATTCTGCGCGTCGAGTGGATCGTACTCTTCGACCGCCTCGTCGTGATACTCGTGCAACTCCGGTTCGGCGAGCGCGACGTTGCTCTCGTCGCGTTTGCGCTTGTAGCGAACCGGGGTTGCGCCGCCGGTGTCGGGGCGCGTCGATTTGCGCTTGGCGCGCCGTTCGCGCCGAGCGGCGACGATATCTTCGCGCGGCTGTCCCCCACGTGTGACGCCGGCTGCGGCGGCCTCCGCCGCGGCACGCGGGCCGGCGGCACGGAGCGCCGACGCCTCGGCGCGACGCTTTGCCGCCGCGGCGAGCTGCCGTTTGCGGAACGTCAACACCAACGGCGCCGAGAGGAAGATCGAGTGATAGCCGCCCGAGCAGATGCCGACGAGTAGCGCGAAGGCGAAGTTCTTCAAACTCGCGCCGCCGAGCGCCAACAACGCCACGAGCGTGATGATGACCGTCGCCAAGGTATTGAACGACCGCGTCATCGTCTGCTTGATCGACTCGTTAACGATGTAATCGTAGGCCTTCCCGGCCATGAGCTTGGTGTTTTCTCGTATTCGGTCGAGAATCACGATCGTATCCATCACCGAGTAACCGATGACGGTCAGCACTGCGGCTAAGAATGCGTCGTCGGCGCGTTTATCGGCGAGCGCATAGATACCGATCATCATGAGGGCATCGCGAACGAGCGCGATCACCGTGACGAGGCCGAAAATATAGTTCCATCCGAAGCGGAAGGCGATGTAGAGGAATTGGATCGAGAGCGCGATCACGAGCGCCCAAATCGCACTCTGCAGATACTCCTTACCGAGCGAGGGCCCGACCGAGGCGATCTGCGATGCGGCACGATCGACCGGTGCGACCGTTCCGAGCGCCGCCCAGAGCGGCGTCGAATCGTTAGCGTAGGCCTTCTGCGTCTCGATGATAAAGCGCTTGCCGCTCGTGCCGACGGTGTTGATGCGCGCGTCGCCGATCCCTAGCGGCGTAATCGCGGTGCGAATCTGCGCGCTGCTCTGCGGGCTATCGTAGGCGACCGTGATATCGGTACCGCCGGTGAACGAGAGCCCCAGGCGCAGCATGTGCGAGAACTTGAAACCACCCGGCGCCTGGCTTGCGTGGAAGATCATCGCCCCCAGACCGATGGCGATGACGAGTGACGAAACGGTTGTAACGATGCGGAACCATCCGACGATGTTCCAATTCAGTCGACGAAACAGCATGCTGCTAACCCTCCGTCCGCGAGAGAACGCCGAGATCGGCTTTCCGAACGCCGAAGAACTCCGGCGCGGTGAGCACGTCGTACTCGACGAGAAGATCGACGAAGAATCTCGTCACGAAAACCGCGGTCGCCAACGAGACGACCGTTCCCCAAAAGAGCGTGAACGCGAAGCCCTTTACCGTACCGGTGCCGAGCATGAAGAGCACGCCCGCGCCGACGATCGTGGTGAAATGCGAGTCGAAGACCGCCGAGAACGCGCGCTGGAAACCGACGCGCACCGCGGCGCGCAATGATTTTCCGGCCCAGAGCTCTTCTTTCAGGCGCTCGAAGATCAGCACGTTCGCGTCGACGGCCATACCGATCGAGAGCACGAAACCGGCGATCCCCGGCAGCGTCAACGAGGCCTGCGAGATCGCGAGAATCGCGAGCATCACCAGCACGTAGATCGCGAGCGCAAGGTCGGCGAGCAACCCCGGAATGCGATAGGCGATTGCCATGAAGATCAGCACCAATCCGAGCCCGAGCATCGAGGCCCAGAGCGACTTCACGAGATCGATCTTGCCGAGCGTCGGCCCGATGCCTTCCTTTTCGACGATCTTCGTCGTGACCGGCAACGCACCGGCGTTGAGTTCGTTCGCCAGCGTGATCGTTTGCTTCTCGGTGAAATTGCCGGTGATCTGTCCGCTTCCGAAGATCGGCGATTGAATGACCGGCGCTGAGAGATAGTGGTGATCGAGGAAGATGCCCAGCGGCTTCCCGATCGCTTTGGTGGTCAAGCGTCCGAACTTCGCCGGATCTTTGGTTTGGAAATCGATATTCGGGCGTCCGGCGCTATCGTAGCCTGCCTGCGCACCCTTCAAATCTTTTCCTGAATAGACGACCGGACCGCTCGCTGCATAGGCACCCTCGGCAACATATTGGCAAGCCTTCGTGCTCTTCGGATTGGCGTTACACTCGGCAAGCGCAGCTTCAGCCTTTGCAACCACCTGTTCCGGAACGATCTTATACGCGAGCACGGCGACCTGCTTGAGCAGTCGCTCCGCCTGCGCCGGATCTTTCACATCGGGCAGCTCGACGAGAATGCGATCGGCGCCGACCTTCGTAATCGTCGGCTCGGTCACACCGAGACCATTGATGCGTCGGTCGATCACGTCGATCGTTTCGGCTTGCACCTGCGAAGTGATTTGCGGCACCTCGGCGGTCGGGTAGAGCTGCAACAGGAGGCGATAGCCACCTTGCAGATCGAGGCCGAGGTGGATGCTCTTCTGTATCGGGAGCACCAAGCGCAGCGAGAGAAGAATCGTTGCGAGTACGACCAGCGCTTTGAGCGGGGTCTTCCAAGTATTCCAGTTCATGGCGTCTTTCAGGCGTGAGAAAGCGCGGCACCGTACGGGCCGGCACCTAACCCTCGGAGTCTAGCAGGGTCGCGGGCGGTCGTAAAGGTTAGTCGGCGGTCGCGGCTTTCCCGCTGCGCGGCTCGGGGGCCTCGATCGTCCCCAGCGGTTCGATAGGGAGACCCGGGGGGAGCTCGCTGAAGGCGAGGACCTCGGCCTCGATCCCGCTGCGGGCGAGAAACTCCGCGAGCAGGGGGCGCAGCACGCTCCCGCAGAGCAGTTGCACCCGCCCGCGCCCGACCCGTTGCGCCCAGCGGGCGACCTGCTCGCGCAGGGCGATCGCCCCCTGCGGATCGAGCCCGGCGGGATCCCCCGCCCACGAGTCGGCAAGCGAGCGCTCGAAGAGCGGGTCGAGCAGAAGCGGGGCGATCCCCTCGCCATTGCGACGAAGTTGGGCGGGCACGAGGACCGCGCGCGCCGCCGCGCAGAGCTCGCGCGCTTCGTTTGCGCCTGCGGCGATCATCGCATCGAGCGCGACGACGGGGTCGCGCGGCCAGACGCGCTCGCGCAGCAGCTGTTGCCACGCCCGATGGACGCCGCCCGGTGCGAGCGCATCGGGGGCGATCTCCTTCACCAGCGTCGGCACGCCGAGGCGCAGGTGTTCGAGCAACGTCTGAAACTCTTGGCGCCCGAAAAGTTCGGCGGCGTTCGAGCGCACGATCTCCGCGAGATGCGATCCGAGAATCGAGATCGCGTCGAAGACCAGCGCACCGCGCTCCTGCGCCTGCGCGCGTTGCTCGGGCGCGATCCACGCCGCCGGCAAATCGTAGACGGGCTCCCGCACGATCTCGCCGAGCCCCGCGAGCACGGCGTCATCGGCGACGGCGAGCACGGCATCGAGCCGCAGATCGCCGCTCGCAACGATGCGGTCGCGCACGCGGATGGCGTACCCGCGATCGCGCGCGAGATCGTCGCGTAGGCGCACGCCGGGAACGACGATGCCGATCTCGGCGGCGAGCGCACGGCGCACTTCGCCGATGCGATCCAATAACGCATCGCTCTGCGGCATTGCGAGCAGCGCGGCGAGATCCGGCGCGAATTCGATCGCCAACGCATCGACGCCGACGAGCCCGAGCGCGATCTCGGGGCGGCGCATCGAACGGCGCTTCGCATCCTCGCGCTCGCGCTGTTCGCGCCCTCGATTCGCGCCGAGTCGCCGCATGGCAACATGCGCGGCGAGCCAACAACTCGCCGCGAGTGCGAGAAAGATCGGTCGCGGCAACGCGGGTACGAACGAGAGCACCGCGAGCAACACGGCGACACCGCGCAACACCTCGGGGCGCGCGAAGAGTTGGTGCGCGAGATCGCTCCCCAACGCTCCGTTCGCGGCGACGCGCGTCACCATCATGCCCATCGCCACCGAGATGAGAAACGCGGGGAGCGTGGTGACGAGCGCGTTGCCGATCGAGAGCAGCGCGAACGTGTGAAACGCTTGCGCCGGCGAGAGCCCGTCGTAGAGCGTGCCGACGGCGATCCCACCGATGAGATTGAGCGCGACGATGACGAGTGCCGCAACGGAGTCGCCCTTGACGAACTTTCCCGCGCCGTCCATCGCGCCGTAGAAATCGGCTTCCTGCGCGACGAGCTCGCGCTTGCGGCGGGCCTGTTCCCCGTCGAGCGCGCCTGCGTGCAGATCGGCATCGATCGCCATCTGCTTTCCCGGCATTGCGTCGAGCGTGAACCGCGCCGCCACCTCCGCGACGCGCTGCGAGCCGCTCGCGATGACGACGAATTGGATCGTCACCAAGATTGCAAAGACGATCAGCCCAACGATGGGGTTGTTCTGCACGACGAACGCGCCGAAAGCGGGCACGATCGTTCCGACCCCGCCGGGGATCGTTCCGTGCGTGAGAATCAGCCGGGTCGCCGAGATATCGAGCGCGAGCCGAAAGAGCGTTGCGACCAGAAGCGCCGGGGCGAACGCGCTAAATTCGAGCGGATCTTCGACGCTGACTGCGAGCAACAGCACGAGCGCCGCCGCCAGAATATCGATCGCGAGCAGCACGTCGAGGAGAAATGGCGGCAGCGGCACGATCAACATTGCGACGATGCCGAGCAGCACCGCGGCGAACGCCGAAACCGCGAAGCGCGTCACGTCGCGATCGCTCCCGTACGGGCGAGTGCGACCACGATCTCGGCGACCGCAACGTAGAGTTCGCCGGGAATCTCCTCGCCGATCCGCGCCCGCGCAAAGATCGCCCGAGCGAGCGGCGGGTTTTCGAGCACCGGAATCCCAGCATCTGCGGCGAGACGACGCAGTTCCAACGCCGCTTCGTCGCTCCCTCGTGCGAGCAAGCGCGGAACCGCGATCGCAGGTGGGCGATATTCGAGCGCGACGGCGACGTGCGTCGGATTCACGACCACAAAACTCGCCTCGCGAATGCGCGTGAATCCGCCACGCAGCAGCGCGCGATGCAAGGAACGGCGGCGCCCGCGCACGTTGGGATCGCCGTCGCTCTCTTTCATTTCGCGCTTCATTTCAAAGGCGCTCATACGCATTTTTTTGAGCCAGCCCCGATGCGCCATCGCATAATCCAGAACGGCGAACAACGAGGCCGAACCGATCGCCGCTGCGATCGCCGCGACGACCGCATGCCACACTCCGGCGGCGACCTGCGACGGCGCTGCCCAATGAAGCGCGAAACCGAGAAGAACGGCGAACGAGGGTGCGATCGCGACCGCCGCTCCGAGGCCCGAGAGCGGTACGCGCACGAGCGCGATCGCGGTCTCTCGCGAAAGGATGCGCTTGAGGTTTTCATGCGGCGCGAGACGATTCCAAGAAAGCTTGAGGGCGACGACGCGCAGCCCGCCCCCCTGCGCGACGCCGATCGCGACCGCGCCGACCGCCGCCGCCGCCATCGGTGCCGCTGCGAGCGCGACGAGCTCGGCGAACGTCGGCGTTTCCCAACGGCCGCGAAGCGAGCCGCGCAGGATTTCGGCGAACGCCGTTCCCAACGGCGCGGCGATGGCGAGCAGCGCGAGAAATGCAGCGCCGAATGCCGCCAATGCGGAGAGATCGTTCGAACGCGGGCTCTCGCCGCGCTCGCGCGCCTTCCGCAAACGCGTCGGCGTCGCATCGAAGGAGCGTTCGTCCGCACTCTCGCTCATGGCTGCAGGCCGGGCGGCAGCACGGGGACGCCGGCGCGCATCGCGGTGAGGGCAAGCGTGAGCGCCGTCACCACCGTTACCGAACCGAAGGCGAGCGGGAACGCCAATGCATAGTTCACGAATCGCGGGATCGTTCTCGCGACCGCGGCGAGGGCGATCTGCACCGCAAAGGCCGTCGCGATTGCGGGTGCGGCGATCTGCACCGCGAGCGCGACGATATTCCGCACGTACCACAGCGCGAACGGAAATGCACGTTCGATCGGAAAGGGAGCGCCGGGCGGCAAGCGATGCAACGACTCGGCGAAGGCGGCGATCGCGGGGCGATACGCCGCGAGCAGAAAGAACGCACCCGTAAACGCGAGCGACCACACCCGCCCGAAACCGCTCGGCGCGACGAGTGCGACGCTGGGAGCGATGGCGTGCACGCCGACGTAATCGTCGAGCAATCGGCCGGCAACGTATGCGGCGTCGTAGAGCAGCGCGCAGCCGATCCCAATCGCACTACCGATACCGAATTCGAGCGCGAGCGCGAGCGCGAATGCGACCGGCGGCATCGGCGAGAGCGCTCGCCCCGTCTGCGGTGCTGCGAGCGCGAGTGCGAGCGCCGCGGCGATCCCGACCCGCACGAGCGCCGGAACGCTCGGATGCACGAGCCCCGGGGCGCGCGCGCAAAATCCGAGCGCGCGGGCGAAGACGAGCAACGCGAGACTCATCGCGTTAATTCGGGAATTGCCGCGAGCGCGCGCAAGAAAAGCTGCGCGCAGAGATGCAGATCGATTCCGCCGAGTGCGAGCAGGGTGGCGCCGACGGCGAGCGTCTTCGGGAGCAGCACGAGCGTCTGCTCTTGAACCTGCGTCGCGGCCTGCACGATCGCGACTGCCGTACCGACGAGCGCCGCGATGCCGAGCACCGGCAAGACCATGGTCGCCACGAGCATCGCACAGGATCGGAGCAATTCGCCGAAGGCATCCATCGGCCGAGCGTACGCGACCATCGTTGCGACGCCGTGCGCACGATGTTGCCGCAACGTAGCCGCGCTGCTGTCACCCCGAGTAGGGCGCCACTGTCATCCCGAGTAGGGCGCTTTAGCGCCGGACGCTGCTGTCATCCCGAGTAGGGCGCGCTAGCGCCGGACGCTGCTGTCATCCCGAGTAGGGCGCTTTAGCGCCGGACGCTGCTGTCATCCCGAGTAGGGCGCGCTAGCGCCCGTATCGAGGGGCCGCTGTGCGTCACCCCGAGTAGCCGCCCTTCGACTCGCTTCGCTCGCTCAGGACAGGCTCGGCGGCGTATCGAGGGGCCGTCTTGTCACCCCGAGTAGCCGCCCTTCGATTCGCTTCGCTCGCTCAGGACAGGCTCGGCGGCGTATCGAGGGGCGCTCCTCACGGTCGCCTGCGACGACCGCTCCTCACTAGACGCTCGCGGCTCGGACAAGCAATGTCAGGGTCCTCGCCGCTCGCTTAAGCGTTCGTCGGGTCATTCGCAGGCGCCGTTCGTGCAATGCAACCGCTGCGTTCGCAGGCGCCGGTCGCGCGATGCAACCGCGGAGTTCGCGCGCTCCGTTCGCGGTGTAGTCGCGACGTTCGCAGGTGCCGTTCGTACGATGCGTTCGCAGGCGCCGTTCGCGCAACGTGCCCTTCGACGAGCTCAGGAAAAACACAGCGCCCGCAATCAGACGAAGCTTCTTCGCGTGCCGCACTCCGGTAACGTACCGCTCGTCAGTTCCGTTTTGATCAGACGGGCCCGCGTCGCGCGCCCTATGCTCGATAACGAGCGCGGTGCAACGTCGCGCCGAGAGAGAACGGAGTTACCCACCATGCATTTAACGAGCCGCCCGATCCGGGGAACGATCGCCGGAAGCGCGATTGCCGCCCTCCTGCTTTTCGCAACCGCGTGCAGCGGAAACTCCGGCAATTTCGGCGGCATCCCGCTTGGCGGACTCATCCAGTGCAATCCCGGCGCGCAAGTTCAGCTCGCACGCCCGCAAAACCAAACCACGGCCTCGAACGTCGGCTCGGTGGAGATCGTCGTGAACGGCAACAGCAACGCACTCGCCGTCTCACCGAGCTCGTGGTCGTTACAAGTGCAGAGCAACGGTGGCGGCCAATCGATTACGAGTAACGGCCTGACCGCAGTCGCCGATCCCACCGGATATCACCCGTTCCAGTCCGATTTCTTCTACTCGGGAAACTTGAATCAAACACTTCCGACCGGGTACACCTGGACGGTCTCCTTGGTGCAGGGACAGTCGTCCTACCAGAGTTGCTCTCCGATGCCGGTCGGGTCGTTCTCTACGTAATCCCCGCGCCGCGCTCTTTGAAGACCGGGCGCCACGCGCTTGCGGCGAGTAAGGCCGAGCCGATCGCGCGTGCCGCCGGCGATTTATTGAGCGTGTAGAAGTGCACGCCGGGAGCGCCGCCCCGCAACAACTCCATCGCCTGCACCGCAGCGTAGGCCACGCCGAGATCTTCGATCGCCTTCGGGTGCTCGCGCTGCTTTTCCAACTCCGCGATCAATTTCGGCGGGAACGTCGCCCCGCACATTTTCGTGAATCGCGCGATTTGCTCGTAATTCGTGATCGGCATGATGCCCGGCAAAATCGGGACGCCTATGCCGGCGGCACGCGCCCGGTCGACAAATGCAAAATATTTATCGTTATCGAAAAACAACTGCGTTATTAAAAAACGCGCCCCCGCAGCGACCTTCGCGGCCAAGTGCTCGAGATCGGCCTCCGGGCTTGCGGCCTCGATATGGACCTCGGGATAGCACGCCGCACCGATACAGAAATCGTACGAGCGCGCGAGATAGGAAATGAGATCGCTCGCATAGGGAAACTCGCCGGCGTTTGCCTCACCCGATCGCGGCGCATCGCCGCGTAGCGCCAGCACGTTTCGGATACCCGCGCGGCTAAGGTCGTCGAAGAGTGCCCGCAATTCGGCACGGCTCTGCCCGTATGCCGTCACGTGCGCGAGCACGGTGATACCCGTCCGTTCGGCGATCTGCTTCGCCAGGTCCACCGTACGCGCACGCGTCGAGCCGCCCGCGCCGTACGTGATCGAAACGAAGGCCGGCCCGAGCGCCTCGAGCGAAGCGATCGTTGCAAAGAGCGCCTCGCGCCCGGCATCGTCTTTCGGCGGAAAGAATTCGAACGAAAAGAACGGACGGCGGCTCGCAAGCTGCCCGGCGATATCCATGCTCGGTCGTTAGCGAAAGCTTGAAAGAACGCCTCCGCAGAGCAACGCCCATCCGTCGACCATCACGAAGAGCAGCAGTTTGATCGGCAGCGAGACGACCGGCGGCGAGAGCATCATCATTCCCATCCCCATCAGCGTCGCCGCGACCGCGAGATCGATCGCGACGAAGGGCAGATAGAGCGCGAATCCGATCGCGAACGCACTCCGTAGCTCCCCGACGACGAACGCCGGAATGAGAATCTGCAGCGGCACGAGGCTCGGCGCGACCTGCGGCAGCCGAGCGGCCCGCGTAAAGAGCGCGATATCGGCGAGGTGGGTCTGGCGCAACATGAACGCCCGCAGTGGAACGACCGCACGTTCGATCGCGACGCCTTGCGTAATGCGCCCGGCCTGCAACGGCGCCACCGCGACGCCCTCGATGCGTTGCAAGGTCGGCGCCATGACGAGCATCGTGAGCACGAGCGCCAAGCCGGTCAGCACGGTATTCGGCGGCAACGCCGAAGCGCCGATCGCCGAACGTACGAGCGAGAGCACGACGACGATGCGCACGAACGAACTGCACATCACGAGCAGCAACGGGAGCACGGCGAAAAACGCGAGCGAGAGCAGAACGTCGAGCGGCACCGTCGCGTGCGAGCCGCCGAGCAACGGAAGAGCGCTATCCATGAATGAAGGGTAACCCGCCGGGGTTACCCTTCGATTGCCGAGATGCTGCCGAAGCTCGTCTAGGGAGCGGGCGGCCGCGCGATCAGCTCGCTGACCCGAATTCCGAAATTCTCGTCGACGGCGACGACCTCGCCGCGTGCGATGAGCTTGTTGTTGACCAGCAAATCGACCGGGCCGCCGGCGAGCCGATCGAGTTCGATAATCGTTCCGGTGCCGATCTTCAGCACGTCTTCGACCGACATCTTCGTCTTGCCGAGTTCGGCGGTCACTTGCATCGGTACGTGCAGGAGAACGTCGATATTTTTCTGCGCGCTGTGGTTGTTCGCCATCGCTCCCTCAATCGTTCGAAGTGATCGCGCCGCGACCGATCGCGACGGCAAAATGGTGGTTGCGAACGCCCAGTTCGCCACGACCGAGCGCCTCCCCGTCCGCAACGAGCGTAATCTCGCAGCGCCGCAGGGGCACCAGCGCCCCCGGGGCCCAGGCGGCGATCTCGGCGGCGGGCATCTGCGCGCATTCCGCGCGGGCGCGCAGCGAGAGTTCGAGGTGCGCGATGCGCTCGATGGGGGCGGCGTGCGCCGCGCCCGGCTGCGGCTCGTTTTCCAGCGCGATGCCCAGCCGCCCGCAAGAGCCGCCCTCGACGAGTAGCTCGAAATAGCTGCTGAATCGCCGCTCGCCCATCGATTCGAGCGCGCCGATCCCGCCGCAGAGCGGAGCGAGCGCCGGCGCTATGAGGCGCAAAAAGCGCTCGAAGACCTGCGCCTCCACGCTGGAGAGCGCGCGACCGACGGGGATGGCGACCCCGAATGCGAGCCCCACGAGCGCGCGCAATTCCTCGGGGCGCGTGACGAATGCCGCCGCCCCAAGCGGGCCGCGCACGCCGTCGATCCGTGCTCCCGTTCGCAGCGTCGTCCACCCGGCCTCGTCGGGAATCCGCGGGGCGAAGAGTCGCACCTCGACCGTTCCGAGCGCGCCTTGCAACCGTTCGCGCACGTTTGCGGCGACGAGCGCCGCCGCCGAGAGCGGCAGCAGCGATCGCTGCTCCCATACGAGCTCGCGCATGCGTTCGTCAGTGCGTTCCGAGAACGAAAGAAACCTCACTTCAGCAGATCCATCGTGGTTTTCGCCACCGATCCTTGCGCTTTGTGGGCGGCGAGCAGCGCTTCCAACTGCAGATACGCATCTTGCAGGCGCGTCAAACTTGCATCGATGGCGACGCCGCTGCGCGCGCGTGCGTGCGGCACGAGCGCTGCGAATCCTCGCTCGCCCGGCACGCCGAGATGCGCCGCCACTCCATCGGGTGCGCGATCGGTACTGGCATCGATCGCGCCGAGGCGGCTCCCAGCGGGAAAGCGCGCGAGCGCGACGCGCCCGGCGAGAACGCGCTCGCGCTCGGCGCGCCCGGCGCGCGGATTGAATAGCTCGCGCTCGTATCGCAGCGATCCATCCGCGTCGAGCCGAACGTCGCGCACTTCATTTAACGCGCGATCGACGGGATCGATGCGGAGCGGTTGCAACGGCGCGCCGGGACGAACGTATCCCAGCACCGCATCGCCGCGCGCGTCGACGAGCGCGCCCTCGCGCAGCGAAAAGCCGCCATCTGTCGTGTACGCGTCGGTACCATCGCGCAATCGCACGATGAAACGCGCGCCGTCGGGTGCGGCGACGCTCAGCGGATCGAGCGAGCGCCGGGGAGTCGCTCCCGACGCGATATCGCCCGCGCGGGGCTCCGCACCGGGAGTAAAGGCGCGCCCAACGCGCGCTTTCGCCTCCTCGATCCGTTCGAAGGCGCGCACCGTATCGATTCCGACGCCGTTCATTTACGCGAACTCCCGCAGATCGCTCGTCGCCAAAATGCCGCGTGCGGCGAGCGCGTACCGCACTTCGCGCAACGCGCGCGTCACCTCATCGCGCACCCTCGGGGAGCAGAGTGCGACGAGATGCAATCGCCGATCGCTTCCTCCCAACAGCAGATGCACGCGCCCCTTCGCACCGCCGAGCGCGAGCGTGCAACGATGCGCGCTATTGTGCGGTGCGAGGAGCAATTCGACGATGCGGCGCGCGAGCGTGCTCCGAGCGGTGCGTCGTTCGCCCCCGGCGAGAACGGGAGCGATCGCGCGCGTGCACGCCGCAGGCGCAGGTGCGCTCGCGCGATCGCGCGCGAGAGCTTCCGGCTGCGAGAGCGCCGGAAAGGCGACGCGAGCGCGGCACGGCGGGCGCGCCGGAGACGATGCGCGGCGAGCGACGGGAGCCTTCGAGAGATGGAGCGCGCTGATCCACGCCTGCGAGAGTGCGCGGCGGTCGATCTGCGCGAGTGGTGCGGAGAGCACCGAGTAGCGGACGTCGTCGATGTAGGCGTTCATACGCCCTATCGTGCGCGGCGACGATTGCGCGCACGTCGCGCAAACGTGAACGCGGCGTTACGGAGTTTGGCCCGGCAAGCCTTGCGCTTGGTAGCGTTCGTAACTCGAGAGCACGTTCTGCACGTAATTTTGCGTTTCGGGATAGGGCGGCACGCCGCCGTATTTTTCCACCGCGCCCGGCCCGGCATTGTAGGCGGCGATCGCGAGTTTCGTATCGCCGTGGAAACGATCGAGGAGGCCGCGCAGATAGCGCGTACCGCCGGCGACATTTTGCGTGGGGTCGAACGGGTCGCTCACGCCGAGCGCGCGTGCGGTCGCGGGCATCAGTTGCATCAGC
>JAJXXM010000260.1 GCA_021781095.1 bacterium | reverse complement strand
CCGATCTGAAAAAACCGTAGCCGGGATGGATGGCATCGGCGCCGCTGCGGCGCGCGATATCGAGCAGCGCGTCGGCATTGAGATAACTCTGTGCCGGAGATGCACCGCCGAGAAAATAGGCTTCGTCGGCGAGGCCGACGTGTAACGCCGAGCGATCCGGCTCGGAATAGACGGCGACGCTGGGAATCCCCATCTCGCGCAGTGTGCGCAGGATGCGAATGGCAATCTCGCCGCGATTGGCGACGAGAACTTTAGAGAACACGGGTGCCGCGGAGGCTCGCGCGAAGTTCGTCGAAGGTGCGGTCGGGTTCGCGCGCGGCGCGACGCCACGGGGCGACGGCCGGATCCGTGCGATCGGGCCGCTCCAAGCTTCCAAAGAGTGCGGTAATTATCGCGGCGGCCTCTTCCTGCGTGGGGGAGGGAGCGATCACGCCGGGCGCTCCGGCGGCGGATACATGCCCATCGCATGGAAGCCGGCGTCGACGAAATGGATATCGCCGGTGATCGCTGCCGCGAGTGGCGAAGCGAGAAAGACCGCCGTGTTCCCGACGTCTTCGATCGTCACGTTGCGCCGTAACGGCGCGGTTGCCGCAACGACGTCGAGCATCTTCGTGAAGCCGCCGACCTGTCGCGCGCTCGCGGTTTTAATCGGGCCCGCCGAGATGCCGTTGACGCGAATGCTGCGGTCGCCGAGATCGAAGGCGAGATAGCGAATCGACGCTTCCAATGCCGCCTTCGCGATTCCCATCAAGTTGTAGTTTGGAACGATTTGCGTCGCACCGAGGTAGGTCATCGCCATAATCGACGCGCCGTCGTTGAAGTGCTCGCGTAACGCTTGAACGAGCGCGATCAACGAGTACGCCGAAACGTCGAGCGAGAGCGCGAAGCCGTTGCGAGTGGTATCGTAGACTTTTCCAACGAGATCTTCTTTATTGGCGTAGGCGATCGAATGCACGAGAATATCGAGCGACCCGAAATCGCGCGCGAGCGCATCGCTCATCGCGACGATCGACGCCTGATCCCCGACGTCGCAGGGAAGGACCGGGCCGCCGCCGAGTTCGGCGGCGAGTTTTGCAACCTCGTCGCGCACGCGTTCGCCTTGATAGGAGAACGCAAGTTGCGCTCCGTGTTCGTGCATCTTGCGTGCGATGCCGGTAGCGATGGACCAACGATTCGCGACACCCGTAATGAGGGCGCGCTTGCCTTCAAGCAGTTTCACGAATCGATAGATAGCAGGGAGCCGCCGTTTCTCCCTGCCGCACGCGCCGCCGGAGCGGCTAGAGCGAGGTTTGGAGGAGCGTGAACCCGCGTTCCTGCACGGCGTGAACCGCCCAAACCCCCGCCGGGACGACGGTCGCGCGCGGGACGAGCCCCTGGGTTAAGCGGGCGTAGGTCGTCCCCGGCGACTCATCGATGAGTCCCGCGAGATTCATCGAGAAGCCGTAGAGTGCGTTGTTGCAGATGTAGAGTTGCAGGCGCGTCTGCGCGAGGAGCGCATCGATCGAGGAAAGATCGTCGGGGCGCGCGTTGGGAGCTCGGTGCAGATACGGGTTCCCGGATCCGGGTTTGAGCACCGTTGGAAGCGTCGTGCGAATCCATGTCGGGAGGTGTGCGGCGGCGGGGATGAGGATTTCGTTCCAGACCGCGTCGTCGAACGCCAGCGAGATCGCGACGTGGTAGAGCACGGCTACGGGAAAGACACTGGAGAACGAGGTGCCGAGCAGACGGTACGCGCTCATCGTATTGCCGATCGCGTCGAAAACGTCACCGTCATGCGTGCGTTTCGAAGCGAAAAGATGGCGGTGCGTCGCCGCGGCCGCGAGGGCCGTCTCGAAGGAGGCAAGATCGAATTGAAGCGGCGGGATCGCGCTCCCGAGCGGCGCGGCGTTGGCCGCGCCGGGGGCTTCGAACAACGGGGCGAGGGCCGCCAACGTAGCGCCGATGGCGATAAAATCCTTACGCGAACTCATCATGCTCGGCGGCGTTCGCGGCCCTGTGCCGCAGGCCTGTTGGGATGGCCGCCCGAGGCACGCGCCGAAGGGAACGGCCATGTACTTGTTGTTATCGCGCTATACCAAGCCGCTCGCGGAGGTCGATCGACACGTCGTCGCTCATCGCGCATTTCTCGACCGCTATTATGCGTCGGGAGATCTGATCGTTTCGGGGCCGATGGAGCCGCGCGAGGGCGGGGTGATCGTCGCGAACGCGATGCCGCGCGAGAAGCTCGATGCGATTCTCGCGGAGGATCCGTTCGTGCGCGAGGGCGTGAGCGAGTACCGCGTCATCGAATTCCACGCCGCTCGCCGGCACGCCGCGCTCGCCGAGATCGTCGCGCTGCAGTAACACCGGAGCGCTACGGGAGAGGTTCGGCTTCGGCGATCGTCGTCGATTCGATCGCCTCGATCGCTTCTTGCGGATCCATGCGTTCGCGCAATTCGCGCACCTCGGGATCGTAGTGCGTCGGAATGGAGGGGAGATCGCGCCGCAGCTCGTCGAGCATTTCGATGAGCTTCGCTACCTTGCGCTCGGTCAGAAGATTGATTTGTAGATCGAGCCGATTACGGAGCACCGCGATCTGCGTGAGGCGATGCTCGGTCGTCAGGATCAAGACCGTCATGAGGAGAGCGGTAAAACTCACGATCCCTTGCAGCCAGAAAAACGGAGGTGGATCGGGGGCCGGCCCGCGAGCGAGGTGCAGCATCGTATTGATTCCCACCCAGAGCGCGGCGAACGCGACGATTCCATAGACCATGCGCGGCTGACCGATGCGCCGGGTGACGCCTTCGATCCAGCGCTGGTGTCCGGAGAGATCGCTCTCAGCTCGTCGTTCGAGTTCGGCGATCGATTCGATCGCTTCGTCGATCGGTCGCGGCGTTGATTTGGTCAAGAGGCTCCCATGATACCCAGGAGCGCTCGCGACGAAACAATCGTGTCCTTAGAGCGGAATATTTCCGTGCTTGCGTTTCGGGCGGTCGACGCGTTTGTTTTCGAGCATCGCGAGTGCGGCGGCGACCGCGCGCCGGGTCGAGCGGGCCTCGATCACGTCGTCGATATATCCTCGCTGGGCTGCGATATACGGGTTGGCGAAACGATCGGTGTATTCGTCGATGAGTTCGGCCATCTTCGCGGCGGGATCGCTCGCGGCGGCAATCTCGCGCCGGAAGATCGTCTTCACCGCACCCTCCGCGCCCATCACCGCAATCTCGGCGCTCGGCCATGCGAGATTGATATCGGCACGAATATGTTTGCTCGCCATCACGTCGTAAGCGCCGCCGTAGGCCTTCCGCGTAATGACCGTAATCTTCGGGACCGTCGCCTCGGCATAGGCGTAGAGCAGTTTTGCGCCGTGGAGGATGATGCCGCCGTACTCCTGTTCGGTGCCGGGGAGAAAGCCGGGAACGTCTTCGAAGGTCAGCAGCGGGATATTGAATGCATCGCAGGTGCGGACGAAACGCGCCGCTTTGATCGACGATTTGATATCGAGCACGCCCGCCAACACGCTGGGTTGATTGGCGACGATGCCGATACTCCGCCCGTCGATGCGCCCGAAGCCGACGATAATATTGCGCGCGTACTCGGGTTGAATTTCGAAGAAGGCCCCGTCGTCGAGGACGGCGCGCAGGACGTCGTGCATATCGTAGGGCTTGTTTGGTGAATCGGGGATCAGTGCGTCGAGCTCGGGCGCTTCGCGCTGCGCGTCGTCATCGGTATCGAAGCGCGGCGGATCTTCGAGATTATTTTGCGGGAGATAGGAGAGCAGCTCGTGCGTTTGTGCGACGAGATCCTCCTCGTCGTGAGCGACGAGATGCGCGACGCCGCTCTTCTGCGCGTGCGTGCGCGCGCCGCCGAGCTCCTCGAAAGTTACTTCTTCGCCGGTGACCGTCTTGATGATCTCGGGCCCGGTAATAAACATCTGCGAGATGTTTTCGGTCATGATCGTGAAATCGGTGATCGCCGGAGAGTAGACCGCGCCGCCGGCGCAGGGCCCCGCGATGAGGCTGAGCTGTGGAATGACGCCGCTCGCTTGAACGTTGCGCCAGAAGATCTCCGCATAGCCGCCGAGCGAGACGACGCCCTCCTGAATCCGCGCGCCGCCGGAATCGTTGATGCCGATCATCGGGGCTCCGGTGCGAACCGCGAGGTCCATCACCTTGCAGATTTTTTCGGCGAACGCTTCGCCGAGGGATCCGCCGAGGACGCTGAAGTCTTGAGAGAAGAGGAAGACCGGGCGCCCGGCGATTTTCGCGTGCCCCGTGACGACGCCGTCGCCGAGAAATTCGCGTTCGTCGAGACCGAACGCCGTAGTGCGGTGGGTGACGAAGGCGTCGAGTTCGTGAAAACTCCCCGGATCGACGAGCGCCTCGATGCGTTCGCGAGCGCTTCGTTTTCCGCGCGCGTGCTGTCGCGCGATCCCTTCCTCGCCGGTGGGTTGAAGGGAGCGTGCGCGTCGGCGTGCGAGCTCGGCATACTTCTCTTGCGTCGTCTTCATCGCTGGTGGGCTTTGCGCGTTCGGCGGGTGCCCCCTCTGCACGAGCCCGAATAGGGGCTCCATGGATCGGCAACGCACGTACGGGTGGGGCGACCCCACCGAACTCATCGCGGCGATGGGGCGCGAGGAGAGCCACCTTGCGTGGCTGCAAGGGATGATTGACGGGCGACTGCCCGCGCCGGCATTCGGTGCGACGTTGGAGTTGCGGCCGCTGGAAGCCACGCTCGATCGCGTGTGCTTTGCGATGCCGCTCCGGGAGTGGATGCTCAATCCGGCCGGGGTGATCCACGGAGGCGCCTTGGCGACACTGCTCGATTCGGTGATGACGCTCGCGGTGATCGCGCAACTCGACCGCTCGAAGATCGCCACCACGACCACCTTAACCAGCCATTTCGTTCGCCCGCTCTTTGCCGACGGAAGCGAGGTGCGGGCGGAAGCCGAGGTGCTCCACTGCGGGCGGACGCACGCGACGGCGCGCGCGCGGCTGACCGATGCCCGAGGGCGCCTCGCCGCCCATGGCGACGCCGCCTTCGCCATCGTCGCCGCGCCGTTCGGCGACCGCTAGGCCTCGCGCCTCCGGCAATTCTCCGAATACTCTTCGATCGTTCTCGCAATCCGCCGGGGCATTCCGTAGCATCGAATGAGCATTCATTGCAGCTCACGTAAGGTATCGGAGGACGACATGAAATTTCGCAACACTCGCAGCGTTCTCGCTACGCTGCTCGGAGGAGCGATTTTCCTCGGCGGCGTCGCCTATGGCGCTCAGCTTCAACAATCCACACAAAAAGATTTAATGACGGCGATGCAAGGCGAGGCGTTTGCGTACGCAAAATACAACGCCTTCGCAGACGAAGCCCGGGCGCACGGACACCCGGAGATCGCCGCGCTCTTCGTGCGCACGGCAAACGTCGAGCTAAAATCGCATTTTGCGACGCACGCTCATCAGTACGGACTGGTGAAAGGCACAGCGGCGAACCTTCAGAACGCGATCGACGGCGAAAATTACGAAACGACGAAAATGTATCCCGAAATGGCGGCTCGGGCACGCGCGGTTGGAGATGTGACCGTCGCATCGATATTCACCGCCGTCGGCAAAGATGAAGCGACGCATCGCGACCAGTTCAAGGCCGCACTCGCCGCGCTTCGGAAGGCCGGCACGAAGTAGCTTTCTGCTCGCTCCGCGTATCGGGTGCGTACGTACGTGGCCGCCGCACCCTGGATGCATCGCGGAAACGGCAGAAACGCTCGAGCGGGTGACGCCTCGTCACCCGCTCGATGCTTTAGGAGCGGAGAGCGGCCGGCGCAGAGCGCCAGGCGATGCCGACGGGCCTTTTGCGCCACAGTTAGGATTCGGTGATGACACCTGCGGCGATCGTTAGGGTTTAATAAACTTGAGGCGAGCGATGCCGAGTCGCAGATCGCGCCTCAGAGCCCAGGGGACCATCTCGCAAGGCTTGACGGCCGTTTCTCGGTAATCGAGAATACGCGCGACGCGCGCGTTCCTTGAAAACTTTTCCGTGTTTTGGGTTATCGAGTCGGTCACATTATAGAAATGCTTGTCGCACCAAGTTCTTGACGGATATGGAAAATGGGCGATACGCGATCCGTCCCGCACGATCAGCTCGTCGTACTCGTAAAAGCGCGTGCCTTTGGGGAACCGGCTCTCGAAGTGAAGGTCGCAGCTTGCGCACGCGCTCGTCGCTTTCGCGTGTGCTTTAGCGATTATGATTGCCGGGCAATGGTTTGGTTGAACGAACATACATCGATTCCGAATGCAGAAGCGAACCTCGTCGCCTTAGCGGCCGTCGCATCGCCGTTCGGCGAGTGCCGGATTTTATGAAAAGCCGCAGGCTATTCGCCCGGCCGGTTCGGTCGCCGTCACTCGGTACGCATACGTCGTACGACGCGCGCACCTCTCGAAAACAGGTGGGGTTCCTGCGTTCCGGCGTCCAACACGAAAAAAAAGCGATCGTCGCACCAGGTCTTTGAGGAAGCTGGAAAATGGGCGACACGCAGGCCGTCGACGACGACGATCTCGTTGCGAAAATCGCAGCCGCTACACGCGTCAATTTTTTTCAGGCTTGCGGTCGCGATCCTGACTGTGGGGCAGTGATTGGCGAGAAAAAGCACGACGTTCGCTGTAACCGTGAGGGCTACGCGATGCCGGCGGGTTCGCGCGAACGTTGGTGCGCGAAGAGGCGATCGACGATGATGTAGAGCGCGTCGCAGGTCTCGAGAAAGGTTGAGATTTGCGGCGTGACCCGACGCCACGATTCGACGAATGCAAAGGGCTGATTGAGCAAGACCTCGCGCTGCCAGCTAGGAAGCGATCGCAGGAGCGTTCTATGGAGGTCGTCGCTCTCGCCTAGGTGCGAACGCCACATCGGTGTTAGGCGAAGGCTGGCGCTGATGCGCTCTTCCTCGGCGCGAAGGCGCGCGAAGGTTTCAAAAAAATCGTTGACGAGCGTGAGGCAATCGTCGACGTGGATATCCTGCGAACGTCGCGGGATCGTCGCCACGAGGTGGCGTAGGTGGCCGACGCAAGCGCGGGCGACCGACGTAAGTTCTTCTCTTTCCAACACATCCATCATGCGGCCGCACATTTTCTGGCGCCGAGCGAGACGCGAAGCGCATCGACGACATCGGAGTCGAAGAGTTTGCCGCGCTGCGCTTCGAGATAGGTCAGCACTTCGGCGGCTTCATAGGTCGGTGCGTAGGAGCGCACGGAAGTCATCGCGTGAAAGACATCGGCGACGGCAACGACGCGAGCCTCAAACGGAATCTCGTGTCCGATGAGGCGACCCGGATACCCGGATCCGTCGACGCGTTCGTGATGCGAATGGACGGCAAAACCGTACCGCGCCAGGAGAGCGTCTCGCGCAACGATCTCCCGGCTATCGCGGACGTGATTCTCGACGATACCGTGCTTCTGGGGGGGTAGCACGGTACCGTCGAGAATGTTTTTCGGCAAGCGGAGCTTCCCGATATCGTGAAGGCGACCGACGTTCGCGCAGTCGCGAGCGAGATCGCTCGTGCATCCCATCGCGAGGGCGATGCGCATCGAAAGCGATCCGACGGATTGTAAATGCGCCGAGAGTTCCGGATTCACCACCGCAATCGCGGCGACGATTCCATCGATATACGTGCTCTCGGAGGAAGGACGACGCGCTTCGATCTCTTGTAGCTGCGCGTCGACGGTACTACGCAGCCGATCGAGCCGACGACTGACGAGCGAGCGCCCGTGCGGAGCGACTCCGTGGAGATAGTCGGAGATCGCTGCATCGAGTAGGTGCGTGATATCCGGGCGCGAGGCGGCGTGCGCTTCGCGCGCCACCCACGAGAGGATGCGAGCATCGTTTCCATCGCGCGCAACACCCTTAACGCGCTCCCCCAATTCGTGGAAGGCAGCATTGAGGTCCGGGTGGCGCTCCTGAAGGACGGGCGGGCGATGGGCGAGCATGTTCGTGCGCCTGGCTTAGCCGACGGTGGGCGGATAGATCGCGGCGACGATGACGGCGATAACGATGGCAGTGGTCATGAGGGTCTCCTTAAGCATGGGGTGAGGAAGGATCAACTTCATGCTAGGGGAGCGCGCCGAGCGCGTATATAGTTCAAATTAGGTAGAACGTTGCGAAGGACCGAAGCGCTAGAGATACCCCTCTCGCTTCGCGGTCGCGAGCGCTTCGATGCGATTGGAGGCATCGAGCTTGCGGAAGATGGAGCGGAGGTGGGCGCGAACCGTCGCCACGCTGCGCCCCGATAGCTCGGCGATGCGTTTCGGCGCGAGCCCGCGGTCGAGCGCGCGCACGATTTCGATCTCCGCCTCGGTGAGCGCGAGAACTCCCGGCTCTTTCGATGCGGTTCGCTTGAGCGAGGCGACCGCCGCACGCAGCAAGCGGGCGAATCCATATCGGCCCGCTCCTTCGAGCTTCGCGAGCGCCGCCCGGCGGTCGTTCTCGGCGTGCGCGGGGGAGGCGAGTGCGATCTCGCGGGCGGCGTCGCAGAGCGCGCGATCCCAAGCCCGGGTGACGCGCTGCGGAAGATGGCGCACCGCTAGGCTCGGTCGCCCGGCGAAAATCTCGGCGATGGCGAGGTGCGTCCGCGCGACGATCTCAAAGTTGCGATCGATCGCGTTGCTCTGCGGAGGCGCGCCTTTCGCGCGGTCGATCGCTGCGACCGCGGCATCGCGATCGCCGGCGAACGCGTGAAACATCGCGGTGGTGGCGACGAGCGCGCGCGCCTCCGACTCGTTGTGAACGTCGCCGATGCACGACGCGAGCCGCCGAGCGGCCTCGGAAAAATGTCCGTCCCAACCCAAGCGGGTCGCCGTCGCGAAAGCATAAAAGAAATCGTTGCGATAGATCTGCCCGCCGGGCTCGATGCGCAGCGCGGCCTGCTCCGCTCGCTCCTGCTTCCCGCATTCGATCGCAATCGCGTAGCACAGGCGCTGGGCGTGCGCGCGCAACGGCGCGTTGCCGTCTCGCTCGGCGCACGCTTCCATCTCGGAGGCGTATTGATATGCGTTCGAAAGATCGTCGTGAAAAGTTACCGAAATCGAACCGAGTATGCTGTAGAGATGGGCCTGGAGGGCGTCGTCGCCGAGCCGTCGAGCGAGTTCCAGGGCGCGCATCGCAATGCGTTCGGCGTCGGTGGGAAGGTCGCAGTGAAACGCCACCCAGGCCGCGCGCATCGAAACGCGGGCGACGAGCGCCTCCTCGCCCTCGACGCTCACGTCGTCGAGTGCGGTGCGGACCTCACGCCACGCTTCCTCGGTATTTCCGGTGACGACCAACGCGAGCGCGTGGATGCTGCGCGCGTCGGCGCGACTCATCGCGTTGCCTTCGTCGACGGCGGGAGAGATCACCGCGAGCGCCTCCGGCCGTGCGAGATTGATGTAGAGCAAACTTAAGCGGCGCGAGAGCGCAGAATGGAGCTCCGGCTCGCTGCAGGCACGAATCGCCGCGAGGTAGAGTTTCTCGGCGCGATCGACGTTGCCGTGAAAGGCCTCCAGTGCGGCCCGCACCCCCAAAAGCATTGGGTCGGCGCGGCGCCGATCGAGCGAGACGGCGTGCAGTGCCTGCTCGACGCTCTCCCAGCGCCCCGCATCGAGGAGGCCGAATCCCTCCTTTGCCAGCAACGCGTCGATACGATCGGGCGCGTAGGTGCGCGCGAGATCGAGTGCTTCGCCGGCGCGCTCGCACTCCGCAAGCGCCGAGATAAGGCGCGAGAGAATATCGCTGCGCTCCTGCGGCGTCGCCGAACGCACGATCGCCTCGGTGGCGAGATCGTGGAGACTGATGCGCGTCGGCGCATCGTGAATCGGAAAGGCGGATTCGCGAAGCCAACGCATCGCCGCATAGGGGTCCGCGATTCCGCAGCGCTCGAGGAGATTCGCGTCGATCCATCGGGCAAAGGCGGCGATCAACGCGAGCTCTCGTCGCTCTCGCGGAGATTCGCTGGTGAACTGCTCGGCGAGATAGGTGAAGGCCATTTCGCGGGTCATGGCCTGCAGCGCGATGAGATCGCCGGCGCGCTCGGCGGCGCGCTGGGCGAAGCGCAAGACGATCGGCCAGCCGTCGGCGAGCGCGAGCGCCGCTCGCAGCGCGCCTTCGTCGAGATGCGGTGCTTGCTGCGTCAGCAGCGCGCGCGCTTCGGTGGGCTCGAGCGCGAGATCGTCGGCGACGACCGCTAACGAGGCATCGCCGGTCGCCAGCCAATCGCCCCAGGGCAGCGGGAGGGCGCGGCGCGAGATGAGCAGCCACCGTGCTTCGTGGAGCCGTTCGATCAGCGCTGCGAGCAGCGCCATCGAGAGATGGTCGTCGACGAGTAGATGCAGGTCGTCGATTGCGAGCAACGGCTCAAGGTCGAGGCGATGGGCGCAGAACCAGTCGACGAGCGCCCGGACCTCTTCGTCGTTGCGCGCTTCCTTGAGCAGTTTGGCGAGCGCGGCACGCGAGAGCGAGAAGGCGTCGGCGAGCAAAAAAGCGAGCGCCCCGCTTTCGGCCGGGGCGTCGCGTACTTCGATCCAGCGAACGGGGCGCCCGATACACGCCGAGCGCGCCGCAGTGCTCTTCCCCCAGCCGGCGCCCGCCTGGATGCGGGCGATGCGAAAGCGGAGCGCCGCCCCGACCGCGATCGCAGCGCGCCCTTTCGTCGCACCGGTTATCGCGTCGCGTTTACCAAATGCCAAGGGCGACCTTCACATCGTCGCTGGCCATCGTTTTGGGATCCCAGGGAGGCGAGAACGTGATCTCCACCTTCACGCTCTCAACGCCCTCGACCGCCTTCGCGCGATCTTCGACCGACTGTTTGAAGAGCGGACCGACCGGGCACATCGGTGAGGTAAGCGTCATCGTCACGGTGACGTGCTCGCCGTTCGCGCCCGCGACGCTGACATCGTAGAGCAATCCTAATTCGATGATCCCGAGATTGAGTTCGGGATCCTTGACCTCCGCGAGTGCTTCGCGAACTTGGTCGACGGTTGGCATAGGGCTCTACTCTTTCTACTTTACAAACGCACCGATAGGCTTTCGGAACCCAGGCGCCGTAGGGTGCCGATGTGTCGATGCGTCGTACTGGATTGCTCTCAACCATCACCTTCCTCCTTGCGCTCGCCCCCGGGGTAGCGCTCGCGGGTGCCTCTGCCGCGGTCGGCGTGGCGGTAACGAGCCAACCGAGCTCGACCGGCGGGATGGCGATACTCAGCAGCGGCCCCTCGATTCCGCTGCTGCCGATCGATTTTCAGGCAAGCCTCGCCGTGCCGGTCACCAAGAATGGGGGCTTCGCCCTAACCGCGGAGATGCGCGGCTTCACCGGCGGCGGCTTCGGCGGGGCGTATGTCGGCGGCGGAGTCGGGATCGGAACGATCGGCACGACCCGTACCATGGGGCCGGTCTTCACCGTTTTTGCAGGCAAGTCGATCGCGCCGTTCACCTCCCTGGAGATCCGGCTCTACCAGGCATCGAGGGACGGCGGCAGTACGATCGGGTTCGTCGGCCTGCGCTTTGGGCTGTAACGGGCGAACCTTTGTTCGCGTTCTACGGTTGGAGAGAGTAAGAGGAGACGAGTAAAGATGTCGATGTGGGAACCGTTCACCGAGCGGGCGCGCCGGAGTATCGTTTTAGCTCAAGAAGAGGCGCAGCGTCTCGGGAATAATTATATCGGTACGGAGCACATTCTGCTCGGCATCATCTCCGAGGGCGAGAGCCTCGCGGCGAAAGTTCTCGAGTCGCTCGGCGTCAACTTGGCGAAGGTTCGCCAGGAAGTCGAAGCGATCGTCGGGCGCGGCGGCCAGTCGATGCAGCAAGAAATGGTCTTCACGCCGCGGGCGAAGCGCGTCATCGAACTTGCGTTTGAAGAAGCGCGCCAACTCAATCACAATTACATCGGTACCGAGCATCTCTTACTCGGGCTTATCCGCGAGGGCGAAGGGGTCGCCGCGCGCGTGCTCGCCAATCTCGGCGTCGACCCGGCGAAGGTGCGCGTGCAGACCACCTCGTTACTCGGCAGCGAGGGGCAGACGCCGGTTCCGAAGGGCAAGAGCAAGACGCCGACGCTCGATACCTACGGGCGCGACCTGACGCAGCTCGCGCGGGATCGCAAACTCGATCCGGTGATCGGGCGCGCGAACGAGATCGAACGCGTCATTCAAATTCTCTCGCGACGCACGAAGAATAATCCCGCACTCATCGGCGAACCCGGCGTCGGCAAGACCGCCATCGCCGAGGGGCTCGCGCAGCGCGTGATCTCGGGCGAGATCCCCGAACCGCTGCGTGACAAGCGCGTCATCACGCTTGATTTGGCGGGGCTCGTCGCAGGAACGAAATATCGCGGTGAGTTCGAAGAACGCATGAAGCGCGTGATGGACGAAATCCGCAACGCCGCGGGCGAGATCATCCTCTTCATCGACGAACTGCACACCCTCGTCGGCGCCGGCGCCGCCGAAGGCGCGATCGACGCGAGCAACATCATCAAACCCGCGCTCGCTCGCGGTGAATTGCAGTGCATCGGCGCGACCACGCTCAACGAGTTCCGCAAATATATCGAAAAGGACAGCGCGCTCGAACGCCGTTTCCAACCGGTCATGGTCGGCGAGCCGAGTCTCGACGAAACCGTCGAGATCCTCAAGGGGCTTCGCGAACGCTACGAACAGCACCACAAAGTGCGGATCACCGACGATGCGCTGGTCGCGGCGGCAAAACTCTCGGATCGCTACGTCACGGATCGCTTCTTGCCCGATAAGGCGGTCGATCTCATCGACGAAGCCGGCTCGCGCGTGCGTTTGCAGGCGACGTTGCCGCCGCGCGAATTGCGCGAACTCGACACGCAGATTCGCAACGTCGTTGCCGAACGCGAGAGCGCGGTAAAGGCGCACGAGTTCGATCGCGCGACGGCGCTACGGGAACAAGAAGAGCGCATGCGGCTCGAACGCGGGAAGCTCGAACACGATTGGAAAGAGGCGCGCGCCGCGAGCGAAGGCAAACTCGAAGTTACCGAAGCCGATATCGCGCACATCGTTTCGTCGTGGACGAAGATTCCGGTCAGCCGGCTCGCTCAGGCCGAAACGCAGAAGCTCCTCGAGATGAAGGAATCGCTTCACAAACGCATCGTCGGTCAGGACGAAGCGATCGAGGTGATCACGCGTGCGATCCGTCGCTCGCGCGCCGGCCTGAAGAACCCGAATCGACCGATCGGTTCGTTCATCTTCCTCGGCCCCACCGGCGTCGGTAAGACCGAGGTTGCGCGCAGCCTCGCCGAGTTTCTCTTCGACGACGAAGAATCGATGATTCGTATCGATATGTCGGAGTACATGGAGAAATATTCGGTCTCGCGGTTGGTTGGAGCGCCTCCGGGATACGTCGGATACGAAGAGGGCGGTCAACTCACCGAAGCCGTGCGTCGTCGGCCGTACGCCGTCGTGCTGCTCGATGAAATCGAAAAGGCCCACCCGGATGTCTTCAACCTGCTGTTACAGATGCTCGACGACGGGCGGCTCACCGACAGCCAAGGGCGACAGGTCGACTTCAAAAATGCCGTCGTCATTATGACCAGCAATATCGGTGCGACGGGAATGCAGACCACCACCGATATCGGTTTCCGCCCGCAGAAGCTCGATGCCGACGAAGGCACCAAGGCGTACGAGCGCATGAAGGCCAAGGTGCTTGAAGAAGTCAAGCAATCGTTCCGCCCCGAGTTCCTCAATCGCATCGACGAGCTCGTCGTTTTCCACCAACTCACGCGCGAGCAGATCGAAGAGATCGTTGGGCTCGAGCTCGAGAAAGTCATGCGCGAGGTAAAAGCGCAAGATATGCATCTGCGCGTTACCGAAGCCGCGAAGGCGGTGCTGGCGAAGAAGGGCTGGGATCCGCAGTTCGGCGCGCGTCCGCTCCGTCGGGCGATTCAGCGACTCGTCGAAGACGAACTCGCCGAGGAGATGATTCGCGGGAATTTCGGTGCCGGCGATACGATTCTCGCCGACGTCGATCCCGAAAACGCGGAGAAATTACGCTTCAGCAAGATTCCGTCGGTCGAACCGCCGACGGCACCGCCGGCCGAAGCCGCGCACGCATAGCCGGCTTCCCAACCAAGGGTGGCTCGAGTCGATGCGAAGTCGGTGCTCCTCGTGCGTCTTCTCGGCGCGCTCGACGAGGGGCGCCATTCGTTTGAGGGCCTGCGCGAGCGGATCGCGCAGGGCGGTCCGCTGCCCAGCCCTCGCTCTTTGCGTCGTTATCTCTCCGTGCTCGCGGATTCGAATTTTCCGTGGTTTTACGACCGCACGCGCGGCGTCTATCGCTTCGTCGACGGCTATTCGCTGCGCGCGCTCAAGCTCGACCGCGGCGAGATCTTCGGGCTCGTCGCGCTCCGTTCGTTAGCGAAGTCGCTCGGTGGATCGGTCGGCGAGGCGGTCGATACCCTCGCGCGCCGGGTCGTCGGTTCGGCAGAGGGGCAGGGAGCGGAGCCGAGTTCGCTCTCGATCGGCATGCCGTTGCCGCGCGCGCAACTCGACGAGCGAACCGAGAGCGTCCGTGAAACGATCGCCGCCGCCGAGCGCGATCGGCGCGTCATAACGATCGAATACGTCGATCGATATGGAAAAAGAAGCACGCGCGATATCGAGCCCTACGGCCTGATCGTCGGCGGCGGCCGCTATTACTGCGTCGGCTACGACCGCATGCGTCGCGCGCGCCGAACCTTCGCCCTCGACGGTGTCGAATCGGCGCGATTAACGGCGCGCACGTACCAGCGCCCCGCCGAATTCGATATGGAAAAATGGATGTCGAGTTCGATCTCCGGCCTTATGACCGGCGATGCGGCGCACGAGGTCGTCGTTCGGTTCGATCCGCGGATCGCAAAGGCGGCGGTCGCCGCTTCGTCGAGACTCGATCGCGACGTTCTCGAAGCGGAGAACGGTGCCGTGGACCTGCGGCTACGCGTTGCCGATCTCGACGAGTTGCTGCGCTGGGTGCTCGGCTGGGGGGGCGAGGCGCGCCTGGTCGGGCCGCCGAGCGCGCTGCTTGCGATGCGTCGCTTGCTCGCCGAGATCGCTCGCCACTACGAAGGCGAGCCGACATGAGGTTATTTATTCGCCGCGCCGAAGGCTAGGCGTCGATGAAACGTTTGACGATGTTCGCCGCCCTCACCGGGCTTGCGCTCTCGCTGCTCGCGCCGAGGCCCGCCATGAGTT
>JAJXXM010000152.1 GCA_021781095.1 bacterium | reverse complement strand
CGCACCGCCGCCGATCTTCGAACAGGTTCTGGGGAAAGTCACCCTCGATCTCGCTCTGGCGATGATCGACGACGCGGAAGGGGCAACGAAACGGTTAGAGGTGCGCGTCGTCGGCGCGCGTGACGCCGCCCAGGCGCGAACGGTCGCGCGCGCGGTGATTAATTCCAGTTTAGTAAAGACCGCACTCTACGGCGAGGATCCGAATTGGGGAAGAATCGTCGCCGCAGCGGGCGCCGCGCGCGTCGGCTTCGACCCGGAGCAGTGGTCGCTGATCCTCAACGATCGCACGTGGGTGGAGCGCGGCGGCATCGAGACGCTCTCGGAGGCTGAGGCACATCGCTTGTTGGAGGAACGCGAAATCGTCGTGACGCTCGACCTCGGGATCGGCGATTCCGGCGCTACGGCGTGGGGATGTGACCTCTCGCGTGATTACGTGCGCATCAATGCGAGCTATCGGACATGAACGAACCGGCGCTCTTAGCGAACTATGCGCGCGCACCGGTGTGCTTCGTCTCGGGTGACGGCTGCTATCTTGTCGACGAAAACGGGAAGCGATATCTCGATGCAATCGCCGGCATCGCCGTCTGTGCGCTCGGGCACGCGCATCCGGGAATCGCCGAGGCCATTGCGCAGCAAGCGCGGCGCTTGGTGCATGCGAGCAATCTGTACTATCACGAACCCTCGGGCGAGCTTGCGCGAGAACTCACGCGGCGATCCGGTTTCGCGCGCGCGTTCTTCTGTAACTCGGGTACTGAAGCGAACGAAGCGGCGATCAAACTCGCGCGAAAAGCGGCATATCGACGTGGTGAAAGCAATCGTACGAAGATTCTCGCATTTAGCGGTGGTTTTCACGGACGGACGCTCGGTGCGTTAGCTGCGACGGCAAATCCGGAGTACAAAGTCGGCTTTGCTCCGCTTCCTGAGGGCTTTGCATGGGCGCCCTTCAACGATCTCGCTGCGCTCGATGCTGCGATCGACGATCGAACCGCGGCCTGTTTGGTCGAACCGGTGCAGGGTGAGAGCGGCGTCCACCCGGCACGCGAGGATTTTCTCCGGGAACTGCGCCGACTCTGCAGCGCGCGCGGCGCGCTCTTGATCTTCGATGAAGTGCAATGCGGCATGGGACGCTTGGGGGATCTCTTCGCTTTTCAAAACGTTGGCGTTCGTCCGGATATCGTCACCATGGCCAAAGCGCTCGGCAATGGTTTCCCCATCGGTGCGATGCTCGTCGACGGTACGCTCTCGGAAGCGTTGCAACCGGGCGATCACGGCTCGACATTCGGCGGTTCGCCGATCGGCGCAGCGGCGGCGCTCGCGCACTTGCGCATACGGGATGAACTCGATCTCGATCGCCACGTTCGCAAAGTCGGCGCGCACGTAAAAACGCGACTCGAGGCACTCGCGCAGAGGATGGCGGCGTACGTGGAAGCTCCACGCGGTCGCGGGCTCTTATGGGGAGTCCCGATACGGCAGCCGTTGCAGGCAGGTGCAATCGCCGAGCAATTGCGCGAGCACGGGATACTCGTCGGTACCGGCGGAGGGAATACGCTGCGCCTCGCCCCACCGCTGATCGTCTCGACGGAAGAGATCGATCGCCTCGTCGACGCAATCGGCTCGGTGATTGCGGGGATAGGAGCCCGCGCTTCGAAGTAAGCCGTTATGAATACGATTGAGGAAGTGCGTCGACTCCCATCGCCCGCCCCGCGACCGCAGTCGCTTGCGTACGACGGAACCTACCTGTGGATGGGTTCGGTAACAACGGGGCGCCTCTATGCTATCGATCCCTTGCACTGGACCGTGCACGAAGAGGCTCAGGCGTTAGGAATGCCGTGGGGTGCGACGGTTGTCGGCGACGAGCTCCGCGTCGTTTGCGGCTTCGGCGAAGAAGACGACCGCTATATTTGCCGATTCATTCCGGGGCACGGGTTCAAAGAAAACGAAAAAATTGCATGCCCCGAATTCACCGGCTCACAACTGGGCTATGACGGCGAGATGCTCTTCCTTTCGCAGTTTTACAACGAGCGCGTTCTCGAACTCGACACGCGCGGCAATATCATTCGCAGTATTCCGGCGCCGCGACGTATCTGCGGGCAGACGATTCTCGACGGAACGATCTACTTGCTGACGACGGAAGACGAATCGAAACCGGAATACTACATCACGCAAATAGATGCTCGCGGTACGGTGCCGCGCACGCGCGATCTCGCCGTCGTTCCCTTTCATGCCCGGTCGCTTGCCTTCGACGGTTCGCGTTTTTGGACCAACCATCGCGAAGCGCACGAGATCGTCGCTTTCGTCGACCCGAGGTAATGTAAGCTACTCGAGAATCTCGTCGCGGCGTTCGGGCGTCACGAAAAAACCGATGCCTGCGAGCAGTCCTACCGCAGCAAGAACGACGACGGCGATTGCCGCAAGAGCGTGTGCGTAGTCGGCTCCTCCTCCGGGGAGAGCGAACGATGTCGCGGCGATCGTCGCCTCAATCTGCGCCGCGCCGGCGGAGAGCAGGTTGCCGATCTGGTAGACCGTTCCCGGAAAAGAGCCGCGCATATGCGGTGGTGAGATTTCATTGAGATGCGCGGGAACGACTCCCCACGCTCCTTGCACCGCAAATTGCATGGCGAAGGCACCTGCTGCTAGTGCGGCAACGCTGCCGGAGAAGGCCCAGAGCGGAATCACGGCGATCCCGAAGATCACGGCGACGATCATGGCGAAGCGGCGCCCCATTCGTTGCGATAACGCACCGAAGGCGATGCCGCCCACGATCGCGCCGATCGCTGCAACGATTGCAAGGAAGGAGACGATCTCCGGCGAGAAGCCGTGTTGTTTTTGCAAAAACGTCGCGTAGAGATCCTGCGTTCCGTGCGACATAAAATTGAACGCCGTCATGAAGAGCACGGCGTAGAGCATCAACGGGAGCGCTCGAATGAACGCGGCGTCGGGCGTCATGCGGTTGGCGGGACGGTGCGCAGCGGCTTTCCACCCCGGCGATTCTTCGACGTGCCGCCGGATGAAGAAGAGCAAGAGCGCCGGGAGAACGCCGATGATAAAGAGCGCGCGCCATCCCCACGGCGTGTACGTAAAGACGACAAAATTGGCGACGGCGGCGAGCAGATATCCGACCATGTACCCCTCTTGCAGGAGGCCGCTGAGGATGCCGCGCGTCTTCGTGGGCAGGCTCTCCATCGTCAATGCTGCGCCGAGCCCCCATTCACCGCCCATCGCCACGCCGAAGAGCACGCGCAGCAGCAAGAAGATCGTATAGTTCGGCGAGAATGCCGTCGCGAATTCCAGCAGCGAGAAGAGGGCGATATCGATCATCAACGGCAATCGGCGTCCCACCGCATCGCCGATCGCACCGAAGAGGATCGCGCCGAACGGTCGCGCCGCTAACGTGAGGGTGATGGCGAGAACGATATCGGGAATCGAGCGGTGGAAATCGACGGCGATCTTCGTGATAATGAAGGTGACGATGAAAAAATCGAACGCGTCGAGCGTCCAACCGAGGAACGCGGCGATAAAACTCGTTTTTGCTCGTCGGTCGAGCGAACGAATCGCCGCGAGCGTGCTCACGATGCTTTTAGGGCGATCCCGAGGCTACGGGAGATGCCGCCGATGTCGGTGCGGCCGAAGCGCTCGGGCTTGCGCTCGGGCTTGCGCTCGGGCTCGCGCTCGGGCTCGCGCTCGGGCTCGAAGCGGCTCCCGTCGGGCGTTCGTCACCGTAAAGCACGATGAGCCACGTCTCGCCCTTTTTTACAAGCAGCTTCGGT
>JAJXXM010000379.1 GCA_021781095.1 bacterium | reverse complement strand
CCGCACGCGATCCGCGCGATGGACTATATGCTCTCGCAACGCAACGACGACGGCCTCGTTTGGTGCACGGCGACGGCAACCTCGGATTGGGGAATCATCGGCTGGCGCAACGTCATCCAAGATTATCGGATCAGCGGCGCGTCGACGGAGGTGAATGCGGAGTGCTATGCCGCGTTGGGAGCGCTGGTCGAAATGGCGACCCTGCTCCAAGATGCGCCCGCCGCCAAGCGCTTCAAGAAATCCGCAGAGGATCTCTATAAAGCGATCAACACGCACCTCGTGAACCCGGCCAACGATCTCTACTATCTCAATATCGATGTCGATGGAGCGAAACGCAGCGACGTTACCGCCGATCTGATCTTCCCGGTGCTCTTCGGCGTCGCGCCGCCGGATCGTGCCGCACGCATCATCGCGCGCCTCAGCGATGCGGAGTTTTGGACGACCGCCGGTATCAGAACGGTGCCCCGCAGCGACCTCATTTACGGACCGATCAACGGTTACGGCTTGCTCGGCGGCGTCTGGGTCGCAGTAACCTATTGGTATGCTTTTGCGGCGGCAAAATATAATCCGGGATTCATGGCGAAGGCACTCTCGACGAGTTTTCGCCATTTTTCGAGCGATCCGCGTCGCAACAATACCGTTCCCGGCCAGTTCTCGGAATGGCTCCACGGAGAGATTCTCGTGAACCAGGGGATGATGCTCTCACCCTGGGATGCGCCGCGCTATCTCTGGGCCGCTATCGAAGGCGCCGGCGGTTTGAACGTGCGCGGACAAGACGCAACGATCGACCCGTGCCTTGCAGCGGAATGGCGTTGGCTCACGGCGGTCAACGTGCCGTTTCGCGGCGAGCACATCGCTTGGGTGGCGGTGCGTATGCCCGAGGGGCTGCAAATTTTTACCACCTCCGCACTCGGTTCGGAATCGCCGATCGCGCGCTACGAAAAGGACCTCACCGAGATCGGCATCGTCACCGATCCGCGCGTGACGCTGGTGGTCTTCGCTAAAGACGGTGCGCTGCTGCTCTTCATCGGCAACTCCAGCGAACAGGCGATCACGACGGCGGCATCGTTGCGCGAAATCAAGGGAGCGCGGCATTCCGTACGTCTCTTTTCCACCATCTGGAATACCTGGCGCGACCTCGGGCACCTCAAAAAACAGACGATCGTCGACGGCATTCCGGTGATTATCGACGCCGGCGGATTCGCGCTGCTCGAGATCGAGCAACACTAAAGGCGCCCGCCGCTCATGCCCGACCTTTTCGGCAAATCGCTGACCCGATCGGAGCTCGATGCGCGCACCGGGACGCTCGCGGCGATCGGCGGGATCACCGAGTTCACCTACGCCGCCGGGCGCGCGCGCGGCGTTCGCGCCGTCCGCCTCGATACCGGGCGCCTCTGCGTCGATTTTGCGATCGATCGCGCACTCGATATCACCCGCGCAACCATCGACGGCATTCCGTTAGCATGGCGTAGCGCGAATGAGATCTGCGCGCCGTCGTATTACGATCCCGACGGTGACGAGTGGCTGCGCTCGTTTTTCGGCGGCTGGCTCACCACCTGTGGGCTCGCGAATTTCGGGCCTGCGGGAAGCGACCAATGGGGCGCGTTCGGCCTCCACGGACGAATCGATAATACCCCGGCCGATGAATATGCAGCGCGGACGGCCTGGGAGGGCGATCGCTGTTTTCTCGAACTGACGGCCTCGATGCACGAAAGCAAAGCGCTTACCAGCGAGCTCGTGCTACATCGTCGTTGGCGCACCGAACTCGGCAGCGCGACGCTCTTCCTTGAGGACCGGGTCGTCAATACCGGCGGCCAACGCACACCGCACATGCTGCTCTATCACTGCAACGCCGGTTTCCCGTTGCTCGATGCAACGACGCGCGTCTACGCATCGCGCTCCGCGACGCAGGCCCGCGACGCCGTCGCACAGGCGGGCATCGAGCGCTGGGATCTCGGCGGCGAACCGGTCGCGGATTTCGCCGAACAAGTCTTTATCCACCGCCCGATCGCCTGCGACGACGGACGCGCGCGCGCGGCGATCGTCAACCCGGCGGCGTGCGCGGGAACCGGCATCGGCTTCGAGATCGCCTACGACCCGGTCGCGCTACCCGCACTCTTTAGCTGGCGACAACTCGCCGCCGGAACGTACGTCATGGCGATCGAGCCGGCGAATACGCCCGCCATTCAAGGGCGTACCTATGCCGCGGATCACGCGCTGCTGCCGTTTCTCGAGCCCGGCGAAGAGCGCCGTTACGAACTCGCGTTTACCGCCTTGCGCGGCGAGGATCTCACCGCGAGTATCGCCACGATCGCTAAGGCGAACGCAACGACCGCCGCGGCGCGATAGATCGTCGCGAGCGCCATTCCCGCATCGCTGCGCAGCAAACCGATAGCGAAGGTTCCAAAGCCCTCTCCGGTCATCAGCGCACCGACGAGCACCCCCGCGACGCGGTCTTCATCGGCGGGCATCGCCGCAAATGCCAACGCCATCGCATACGGGAAAACGACGCTGCATGCGATTCCTGCGAGCACGAAGCCACCGACGAGCAAGAGCGAGGTTCGCCAGAGCGGCAGCAGCACGAACGCCGCCGCAATCGCCAACGGCAGCACTGCAAACGCAATCCGCGCCGGAATGAAGCGCGATGAAAGGGCGAACGCAACGCGTGCGAGCGTCAATGCGAGCCAGAAACCGGCGAGTGCGGCCTCGCCGGTCGCAAGCGAAAAGGAACGATCGATGTGGACGAAGGTGGTCGCCCAACTCGAAAACGCACCTTCGCAGATCGCGTAGAGCAAAGCCGCGCCGCCGAAGAGCAAGAGTGCGGGCGGAAGAGTATTTTTCGTGCGTGCGACGTGCGCCGGAGCCGTCGTGTGCCAGCCGATCGAGAGCACGAAGATCGCGGCGAAGGCGAGTGCGAGCACAACGGGCCAGAGCGGCCAGATGCCGTGTGCAACGAATGCACCGATAAAGAGCGGCGTCAGCGAGGTGCCCAAGCCCGTCAACACGTTCGCAAAGGTCACGTCGCGTGTCGCCCGCGCGCTTAATTGCGATGCCAGTTCGTTGACCGCCGAAAAATTAAGCCCGAAGCCGATCCCGAGCGCGCTTGTGTCGACGAGCAGCAAGAGGTACGCGGCGTGCCCGTGCACGGCAACCGATGCGACCAACGCGATCAGGCCGAAGATGTTCGCGAGCACACCGATTCCCAGCACCCCGACCATGCCGCGCCGACGTGCGAGCGCCGGCGTCAAGAGGGCGGCAAGAATCGCCCCGAGCGTCAAGGGAAGAAAGAGCGCCCCGAAGGCGCTGGCGTCGATCGCGTACGGCGCCCCTGCGAAGAGCGTCGCCAGCGACGGAACCAGCGTAAAAGCGAAGCCCTGCAGCATCGCCGCCCCATAAACGACGATCGCCGCACGTTGCATCACCTCCTGGTAACGTGCTTCCGGCACGCGCGGTTACGCGCGCGAGCTACATTCTCGCCTTGAAGCGCACCCATGTCACCCCGAGTAGCGCGAAGCGCACCCCTGTCATCCCGAGTAGCGCGAAGCGCGTATCGAGGGGCGACCCAACAAATCGCTCCGCGCTCGCATCTCTCTCACCGGAACGATTGCTACCAGGAAGGAAGAACCCACGATGCCCGATTCCCCCGATCTTACCTGCATCGCGGCCGCACGAGCGGGCGGCCGCGAGGAGCTCGATGCGCTGCTCGCGGTATGCTGGCCGACAGCCTACCGTATCGCTCGCGGCATCATCGGTTAAAACGCGCTCGCCGA
>JAJXXM010000130.1 GCA_021781095.1 bacterium | reverse complement strand
CCAGGAGAGCCACATTTGCTCGGTCACGCCGGGGAAGCCACTATCGACGATGGGCTGCTCGCCGTACCAGGTGACGTGCGGGCCGATGAATCCACCGCCTAAGATCGAGAGCGTTTGCGCGACCGTCGATGCCGGGTGCGATTTATTCGCGAGCAGGGTCTCGATCTGTAGGCGTAGCGCGAGCGGAAAGGCTTGCCGCTGCTTGCGATAATCGAGGTCCTGAAAATTGGACATCATCGTCATCATGCCGTAGGGGGTCATACCGGGGAAGGTGGTGTGGCAGGCGGTACACGAGAGCCCCTGGCCGTTGGCGAAGGCTGGGATCGCCTCGGCCCTTCCCTGGGAGAGGAAGACAAGCGAGCCGCTAAGCGCGAAAAGAAGAAAAAGCCGCCCCAGCAGCCCCTTCGGCAAGGGTGAGCGCCCGGGGCGCGTCGTACCTAGGCGACCCCCCATCGTCAAATCCAGAGTGTCATCCATGTCGATTCGTCCGATTCCCCCACAAGCAGAGAGCGTCAACTATATTTGCGCGATCCTCGAGCGCTTTCCGGAGCTCGCGTCGCTTCGAGCGCATCCAAATGATGGAACGCTCGAACTGGGCTTCGCAGTTCGCGGTCGACTAGAAAAATCCAACCAAGCAGCCCTCTCCGAAGCGATCGCCGACCACTGCGCTTGCTTTCTCGAACTCTCCCGTGAAGAGCCGGTCGCGCTGCGCGTGCGCGTGGAAGCGGATCGCGCGACCTCGTTCGTGACGGTGATTCGCGACGGCGGAACCTTCAGCAAAGACGAGCTCGAGATGCTCTGCGCCTACTTCGATACGCGCTTCGGCGATGCGTTGGTGCGGAGCCGCCCCGCCGAGGAACTCGCGCTCGACGAAGATCGTGCCGCCGCCGACGAAGCGGCGTTCTACGCCGTCGAGAGCCTGCGCGACCCGTCGCGCGCCGGTGGTTTGATCGGCTTTCGCGAAGGGCAGCGCGTGCTCGTCTATTTTCTCAATCAACGCCGGAAAGGGAAGGCATCGTCTCGCCGTTAGATCGTTTGAACGTCCTCGTTATCGGGGATATCGTCGGGTCGCCGGGACGGGATGCGGTGAAACGCTACGTCTCGGTGTTGCGCGATCAATATGAGATCGACGCCTGCATCGCCAACGGCGAGAATATCGCCGCCGGCTTCGGATTGACGGCCGCCACCGTCGAAGAACTCTTCGAGAGCGGTGTCGATTTTCTCACCGGGGGCAACCATACGTTCGACAAGCGCGAATTCAAGGCGTTTCTCGAACGGAGCGACCGCGTGATTCGTCCGGCGAACTACCCGCCGGGAACGCCGGGAAAAGGCGCGGGGACGCTGCGCGTCGGCGACGTGACGCTGGGGATCATCAACGTGATGGGGCGCACGTTCATGCCGCCGGTCGACGACCCTTTTCGCGCGTTGGAGGCCGAGATCGAGACGATGCGCGCGGTGACGCCGTGCATTCTGGTCGACGTGCACGCCGAAGCGACCTCGGAAAAACAGGGACTCGCTCGCTTTGCCGATGGTAAAGTTTCTGCAATATATGGGACCCACACGCACGTTCAGACCGCCGATGAAGAGATTTTGCCGGGCGGCACAGCGTATATTAGCGATCTCGGGATGACCGGTCCCAGCGACGGTATCATCGGTATGGAGAGCGAAGCGGTGCTGTCGCGTTTTCTGACGGGTTTTTCGGATCGCTTCTCCGTCTGTAAAAGCGGAACCAAACAGCTCTGTGCTGCGGTTCTTTGCCTCGATACCCGCTCGGGCCGAGCGATCTCCATCAAGCGCATCTTCCAACGAGGCATTCCATGAACGGCGAAACCATCCAACCCTTTACCCCGACCACACTCAAAGTTTCGGCGAAGAGTAACCCCAACGCCGTCGCCGGCGCGATCGCTGCGGCGCTGCGCCAACGCGAGGGCGTCGAGGTGCAAGCCGTCGGCGCGGCCGCAGTGAACCAAGCCGTGAAAGCGCTTGCGATCGCTCGCGCGTACCTCAAGAACGAAGCGCTCGATTTAATCGGGACGCCGTCCTTTATCTCGGTACCGATCGGCGACGAAGAACGGACCGGTATATCCATCGCCGTCGAACGCCGTACGATACACGGTGGAGCTGCGATTGAGTGATCGTCGACTTCCACTCTCACACTCTTTGTAGCGACGGAAGCCTCGAACCGCAAGCACTCGCCGATATGATGGCGGAGCGCGGCGTGGAGGCCTACTCCATTACCGACCACGACACGCTCGCCGCATACGGACGCTTTACGCCGCATGCGGGAGCGCGCGTGATCGAGGGAACGGAGATCAATACGTACTATCGCAACTCCGAGGTGCACGTGCTCGGCTACGGATTGCGCATCGACGACCCGGCCTTTGCGGCGTTTCTCGCCGAGAACCGAGAGCATCGGCTCACGCGCGCGCAGCGCATGGTGGAGCAACTCCGCGCGGGCGGCTACGCTATTACGATGGCCGACGTCGAGCGGCACGCGCAGGGATCGAAGGTGTTCGGGCGTCCGCACGTCGCGCGCGCGCTGGTTGCAAACGGACTTTCGAGCGATATCGAGGCCGCCTTCCGCGGCTTACTGCGCCGCGGTCGCCCCGGCTTCGTTCCATCGACGTTCGTGACGCCGCAGCGCGCGAGCGCCGCGATTCGCGCGGCGGGCGGCCTCGCGGTGCTCGCCCATCCCGGCCGGGTCGCCGATGCGGCGATCGTCGACGAGCTTTGCAGCGCCGGTGAATTCGACGGCATCGAGATTTACTATCCGCTTCACGATGCAGACGACGTCGCGCGTTTCGAAGCGAAGGCTCGCGAATACGGTCTCTTTGCGACCGCCGGGGCGGACTTCCACGACATTCGGTATCACGCGCGCGGCGTCGGCATGGAGGTGGACGCCGCGGCGCTCGCCCCGTTCCTCGAGCGGGTAACCGCGGGCTAACGGCCGCGTTCGACGATTTCGGCGCGCAGCGCGACGATGCCGTCGCGCGCACGGGCCTCGAGGCGTTCGAGCGCGACGCGCTGCCGCGCGACGAGCAATTCGTCGCGGAGGTAGCGGTGGTTGACGCGGACGTTGTAGGCCGCGGCGGCGAGCCCGGCGGCGGCGAATTCCCCGGCGCAGCCGACATCGCTGAGTAGGTGGGGGTTGGGGTGTTCGAGCAGCAGGCGGGCCTCGTCGAGCGTCCGCATCGCCAGCTCGGCAGCGCGCAGCGGCTCGGCGGCGGCATGGGCCAGGGCGCGCTGAAGGCGCTCGCTGCGCTCCCGCGCTTGCTCGGGGCTGCCCTTCGGGAGCGCCATCGCGGCGACGACCTCCCCGTAGGCCTCCTCGTCGCGGATGCGGGCCTCGGAGAGCGCGGCCCGGAGCCGCTCGGCGTTCTCGATTCGCTCGGCGAACCAGTCGCGCCAGGGGGCGAAGGCCTTGCTCTCCACGCAGATGCGGGCGACCATGGCGACCAGGGCGGCGCCCTGGGCGGCCACGAGGCAGGCGGCACTTCCACCCCCCGGAGTGGGGGCGCTGGAAGCAAGTTGGTTTAAGTAGTCGTCGAGCGTTTTCACAGGGCCTAGAGTTATTCGGTTACGAAACCATCGTCCTCGTCTCAACAAGGAGAAAATTCGTGTCATCAACGGTTACCCTCGCGGGGGATGTCAAAGATCGAGCGCTTGCCGAGCAAGGCCGCTCCCGCATTGCCTGGGCCGGAGCCTATATGCCGGTCCTCGCCCAGATTCGCGAGCGCTTCGAGGCGAAGAAGCCCCTGAAGGGCGTCCGCATCGGCGCGTGTCTGCACGTCACCACCGAGACCGCCAACCTCATGCTCGCCTTGCAGGCGGGCGGCGCGGAGATCGCACTCTGCGCGAGCAACCCGCTCTCGACGCAAGATGACGTCGCCGCGGCGCTCTGCGAGTACGGCATCCCGACCTACGCCATCAAGGGCGAAGACAACAGCACCTATTATTCGCACATCGAATCGGTGATCGCGACGAAGCCGCAGATGTCGATGGACGACGGCTGCGATTTAGTGACGACGATCTACACGAAGCACCACCATCTGCTCGAAGAGATGATCGGTGGTTGCGAAGAGACGACGACCGGCGTGATTCGCCTGAAGGCGATGCAGAAGGACGGCGTGCTGCCGTACCCGGTGATCGCGGTGAATAACGCGCTGACCAAGCACATGTTCGACAATCGTTACGGCACCGGGCAATCGACGCTCGACGGCATCATCCGCGCGACCAACGTGTTGCTTGCGGGGCGCACGCTCGTCGTCGTCGGCTACGGCTGGTGCGGGCGCGGCGTCGCATCGCGTGCGGCCGGCATGGGCGCGCACGTCGTGGTGACCGAAGTCGATCCGCGCAAGGCGATCGAAGCGGTGATGGACGGCTATCGCGTGATGCCGATGGCGGAAGCGGCGAAAATCGGCGACGTCTTCGTGACGGTGACCGGCAACTACCACGTGATCTCCGAAGCGCACTTTAAGGTGATGAAGGACGGCGCGATCGTCTGTAATTCGGGGCACTTCAACGACGAACTCGATCTCGATGGCATCAAAGGCCTGAGCAAATCGATGCACGTTCCGCGTACGTTCGTCGAACAGTACGAAATGCACGACGGGCGCAAGATTTGCATTCTCGCCGACGGACGCTTGGTGAACCTCGCCGCAGGCGAAGGGCACCCGGCCGCGGTGATGGATATGTCCTTTGCGAACCAGGCGATGGCCGCGGCGCATCTCGCCGAGCATCACGCCACGATGAAGAAACAGGTCTACGACGTGCCGGTGGAGATCGACGAAGAAGTCGCGTTGCTGAAACTCGCGTCGATGGGCGTGGAGATCGACACGTTGACCCCCGAACAGCAGAAATATATGGCTTCGTGGAGCGAGGGAACCTAAAGAATGGCATACCGTAGATTATTTACGTCGGAATCGGTGACGGAGGGGCACCCCGACAAAGTCGCCGACCAGATCTCCGATGCGGTGCTCGACGCACTGTTGAAGGAAGATCCGCACTCGCGCGTCGCGGTGGAGACCTTTGCCATTACCGGGCAGATCCACATCGCGGGCGAGGTATCGACGAAAACCTACGTCGATATCCCGCGCATCGTACGCGAGACGATTAAAGAGATCGGCTACGACCGTTCGGCGGTCGGGTTCGATTATGAAACCTGCGGTGTGAGCGTTTCGATCGACGAGCAGTCGCCCGATATCGCGATGGGCGTCGATCGCTCGCTCGAGGCAAAGGGCGGCGAGGACGATCCGTTCGAACTGACCGGCGCCGGCGACCAGGGCATGATGTTCGGCTATGCGTGCCGCGAGACCGCGGAGCTGATGCCGCTGCCGATCGTGCTCGCGCACAATCTCACCCGCCACCTCGCCGCGATGCGCAAGAACAGAACGATTCCGTACCTGCGCCCCGACGGCAAATCGCAGGTGACGGTGGAGTACGACGGCAACACGCCGGTCGCGGTCGATGCGGTGGTGATTTCGACGCAGCACGATCCCGATATCGCGCTCGACGTCATTCGCCGCGAGATCGCCGATAAGGTGATCGCGCACGTGATTCCGAGCAACTTGCGCAGCGAGCGCACGCGCGTCTTCGTCAATCCGACGGGGCGTTTCGTGATCGGTGGGCCCAAGGGCGATGCCGGTTTGACGGGACGAAAAATCATTGCCGACACCTACGGCGGCATGGCGCGCCACGGCGGCGGTGCCTTCTCGGGCAAAGACCCGACGAAGGTGGACCGTTCGGCGGCGTACGCCGCGCGTTGGGTCGCAAAGAATATCGTTGCAGCGGGGCTCGCAGAGCGTTGCGAATTGCAGGTCGCGTATGCGATCGGCGTCGCGCGCCCGGTGAGCGTGCTGGTGGAGACCTTCGGCACCGCCGCGATCTCCGAGGAACGTATCGCAAAAGCGGTCGGTGAGGTCTTCGATCTTCGCCCGGCGGCGATTATCCATCACCTCGACCTGCTGCGCCCGATCTACCGCCAGACGGCGGCGTACGGGCACTTCGGACGCCCCGAACTCGATCTGCCGTGGGAGCGGCTCGACCGCGTCGAGGCACTCCGCACTGCGACCGGCTTCACCGGCGAGGCACTTCGCGTCCCGAACTTTGCGCGTTAACCAAGCGTTCTAGGGGTAGAAGTGAGGTCAAGGAGGCTGATTATGAAAATCTTCAAAGCGCTACTCGGATTCGGACTCGCATTCGCGATGGTCGCCCCTGCGCTGGCGCAGCAGGCGTTTACGCTCGATAACGGCGTGATCGTTTACGGGCGCATGCAGACGTCGATCAATACGGCGACGGCGAACCCGGGAGACGGATTCACGATGGCCGTGATTCCGCCGTTCCCGAACCAGGCCGGAGGCCTGGAAGGCGCCACGATCTACGGGCACGTCGCCGCAGTGACACGCGCCGGGCGCGGCCGCAAGGCGGCGCTGAAACTCGTTTTCGACCGCCTACAACTCTCCGACGGCAGCGTCGCCTCGATTAGCGGCACGTTGAGCCAGGCACAGCAGAAGAAGCAGTCGCGCAACGGTGCGACGGTGGCTCTCTCGACCATCGGCGGCATGATTCTCGGCAATATGATCGGGAAGACGATCTTCCATACCAATATCGGCGGACTCGCCGGCGCGGCCGGTGGCTTCCTCTACGGGTATAACAACAAGTCGAACTTCACGATCGAGAACGGGACCGAGGTGCAGATGCGCCTCGACCGCACGGTCACCATTCGTCGGCAATCGTCCGCCCCCGGCGGCCGCTAAACCCGCGAAACTCGCTTTCGGCGCCCGGTTCCGACCTAAGCAGGGAGGAGCCGGGCGCCGCATCGCGTAGCCTAGGGTTCGCCGTTCCGGATTAGCTCAGTTGGTAGAGCAGCTGACTGTTAATCAGCGGGTCGCTGGTTCGAGTCCAGCATCCGGAGCCAAATAACGAAAACCCACCCCACGAAGGGGTGGGTTTTCGTTATTTCGACACCATATGCTGAGACGAGAACCGTCATCCTGAGCGAGCACAGGATGTGCGAGTCGAAGGACAAGTCCAGCATCCGGAGCCAATGAAAGACCGCCAAATCTAGCACTTGGCGGGCCTTTGTTTTTCTCGATAAAAAAGGTCACCATTTAGTCGCATTTACGTTCGGAGTCGAGACGAGCGCCGTCGCTCGCAGGCGAAGCGCTCACTCCAGCGTCACTCAGGCGTACACCCAAGGTTGCGACGGCGCCCCACTGCGCCTGCCCTTCGTGGCTGATGTTGTCCTCGGTCGTGGTGAGGCTGTTATGACGAAGTGACTGTTGGAGGACGCGTGTACTCGTGCTGCTGTCGGCAAGCCACGAACCGTTGAAATGGCGGAGACCGGGGAGAGAAATCGGCGAAGCCCCGGATGCACGGACGCAGCGCATGGTTACCCTGTTGAGCCGCTCGGGATGTGACCAGTCTCCGTCGGTGTCGAGAGCGGGGGCAGCGCTGCCGAGACAAGACGCTTGCGCGGCTCGTTTCTCGCGCAACGCTCGTACGAGAACGTCGGGAATCGGGAGGATCGCGAGCTTTTTGCCTTTCGGTGCCTTGAGGCGATCCGTGTACCATCGTGCCGAACTTCCAGTGCGTGGCGCTCCGTAATTGTCACTCATTGATGATCGACATCGGCTCCCCTAAGCCCGCGAAGAAATCAAGCGCTGGCGGATCGACTACAATGCAAGCCGACCGCATCGGGCCCTTGGACAGCAAACGCCCGAGGGGTTCGCCCGGTCAAACGAACAAATTACCCTTTTGCCTCGAAAAGTGGCATAGCTTTTGGGGTACCCGTCAGCCCGCAACAGGTGCACACGAACTTGCCGAAGAGAGTCTCACGGTCTTTCGTTCGGCTAGGTGGCATGTGCAAGGCAGGCCTGGCCTTGCTCCAGACGTGATCGACGTCGACATGTCAGGAGGGCCTATACCGGAGGTCATGGTCGGCATTAGCGATTCCCAGCATCCTAGTGCGGCCGCTGCAGCCGTATTCAAGGCATTTCACGACATGGGATGCGCGACTCAGTATCAGCCGGTCGGAATCGATGCTCATACAATTCAAATTACGGTAGGTCCGAAGCCTGTCGTCTCTGCGTCGCCATTGCGTACATAGATGGTTTGACGCGACTATCGCTGTTCGTTCCGCGCCGCGTCACCATCTGTACTTGTAGACTGTCTCAATAGGCGCAACGTCTCTTGAAGGGTTCGCTCTCGCTCAGCGCGACTTTTCCCCGATTCTCGTTGTACGTTCTCGATGATGGTCGGTTTGAAATAGTTATTCACGACCGTCTGCGGATCACTCTTCCAGAGCGTCTGGGCCGCGTGCTCCGCAAGGACGGTCGCTATCGCCGATGCGATTGCGGAATAGATTATCTGACGCGCATTCTTGGACAGTGCGCGCTTTTTCATCCACGTTATGAAGCCCGGTAATCTGCCGCCTACCTGCCTGCCCACTTTATCCGGGTGTGTGCCGTTTTCTGCTGCACGAGCAAGGGTTAATGCAATGTTTCGCAGCGTCACTACCGTAGTGCCTGGCGCGTTGGAAAGCGTTATCAGGTCATCTCGCGCACTGTAAACGCCGTCTAAATAGAACGTAGGCTTACCGCACTGGGGGCATGGACCGGCCCCGACATCGACGAGGGTGACATCAGCACCCTCGGCAACATCAATCCCAGCGCCTTCAATGGTTAGCCCAGCGATTGCCACATTCGGTCCCGCAACATTAAAAATGGACTTTCTATGTGTGAACACAAAACCGCATGCGGAGCATATCGCAGGAACACTTGCCATAAGCCCCCAATTCGAGCAACCGGGCTCGCCACCTCGACGGTCTGTCTTGGTCACAGATTTGGTCACCGTTTGGTCACAAGAAGTTTCGAAGAGACGCAAAACGCTGGGTCTCGATGGGATGAAGAAGGCCCCATTCGCTCGTGAAATGGGGCCAGCTGGTTTCCCCCTGAGTCTCGCTGCTACGAAGTTTGCGCCCTGTTAATCAGCGGGTCGCTGGTTCGAGTCCAGCATCCGGAGCCATTAACATAAAGAACACCACCCACGAAGGGTGGGGGTTCTTTATGCTGCCGCCTTGTATGCTGAGACGAGAACCGTCATCCTGAGCGAGCACAGGATGTGCGAGTCGAAGGACGAGTCCAGCATGCTGCGCGCGTTCAGCACGAAGTACACGGCGACGGCTGCCCCCGCACCGGAGATGGTACTTGGAATCCAGACATCGCTCATATGCGGCTTTCCTCAGGATAATGAACGTGCCTATTTGTTACGCTTTCTTGCGGCGCTGCACTTTCCCGTCTGCGTCGAACGCTTTCTCTTTTCCGACTTAAGCGCTCTCGCGAGTGCACGGTCTTTGCGAAGCCTTTCAAAGTGAATTGTTAAGTTGACGCTGTTAGCCGTTGCCGTAACGTCATGGTAAGGCCCGGTCAGGAATTTACTGACGACGCTCCGCGCGCGCTGTTCGAAATCGAAGTATGAGTCAAACGCGCATCGCTTCATGAAATTGTAGGTGGCATTAGAGTCTAACGGGTTGAGGTCAAGCGTCTTCAAAATCGCCGCGGATTGATTTTTGTACAGGGCATCCTCGCTGAGTGACCGCCACTCGTAGAGATGGCGATGGCGGTTTGCGAGTGCCCAAATGGCTCGGGTCAGTTTCACGCCGTTGTAGGCATAGTCGCCTAGGTTGCGTTGATCTTCGCCGGATGCATCGCCGAGGCGACGGAGCGGTGCGTCGAGCAGCATGATGAGTGCGACCGAGGAATCCTCCGACAGCGCCATGTGTGTAGCGATCGCTTCGTGAAGGTCGCGTTCGTCGTTAGAAAGGTCATCGTAATCCGACGGGGGATCCGGATATAGCGCAACCCTACGATCAATTAAAGCGCTCGCCTCGTCACCGTTGCTTTTAATCGCGAAGAACAAGGTCTGAAGCAAGAGTCGACGCGCAAGGACGTCGCGCAAAAACTCACCTGCTGCAAGTTCCGCTGGAAAATGCGACCTGTAGTCGATTTGCACAGGCAGAGATATGGTTCGGGATTCGTTTTGTGCGCTCAATATATTGACTCCACAACGACTGAAGACATGCGAAGTTTCAGTGAGGTGAAAGGGATATCCTATGAGAACGGAGGCAGGGGAGGGCGCCCTGAGGCGGTTCCGGAGCAACCGCGCATCGAATAATCATATACATTCGACATGCCCCTGCCTGCCATGCTCTTCGCTCTTACCACTCTTGTAACGAGCTATGCCCCTCGCGTCAAGCCCACCGACTCGTGCCAAACCTATTTTGGGAGCGCATGTAGCGCAGCTATTGGCAATTGGTTACCGGAGTTTGGTTTTGGTTTCGGGCCAGCGCAGCGTGGAATAGCACTCGGTGCCTCGGCGACGATGGTGCTTCGCAGATATGGGAAGACGGACTTTAACGCTGTAGCCGGCCATCCCAGTCTTCGCGAACTCTCCTATTTCCATTCATTCAATAGCACGTGCGGCGAATATGACAACTTTGTGCTCAGCGACAAGAAGGTGATCTACATTCAGCTCCTCGAAGGCTGTTAGCGCTACGAAACCTGCCCGGTGTGCACAAAATGTTGATATGCCGCGGTCGCTTGTGCACGCGTTATTTGGCCGAGGTTCACTTGCGTTGCAAGTTTCCGAACGATAGCGACCTCGGCATCCCAATAATGGGCGATATGCCGTTCTCTGGCGATTACTTTGTCCGCAAATACAAGCGCGCTAGTAAAGTCGCCAACGTTGGCCGCTACTTCGAGCATACGCACATCGCGTGCGTCCGCAATATGACGCTTTTGTGCGCGACTGAATATATAGCCTGGGCATTCCGTGCTGCGCTGCGGATCGTACCGACATTTCCGTGATTCTACGATGCCGGCTTGGTCCGTCTTCTTGAGCCAGGGCTCTCGGGAGCGAATGGCGACGATGCGATTAACAATTGGAATCGGGATAGAGCATCGGTTCGCAAGGATGTCGTAGACCCCACCCGGGCCGTAATCGCCCGTAGCGCCACCGCCGATCGCACAGCGATTGGTTGCCAGGCATGCGTAATCGAGGATGCCATTGCGAGGAGGAGGGCAAGGATCGAGCCTCTGCCAGGTACCGTCCTTCCGATGCAATATGAGGTGCAATTCGGGATTGCCGCACGAACCCTCCGCAATAGCATAATTCGAGACCTGAATGAGCTCGTCGGCAAAACCCGGGCCGAGACCCGGCAGGTGCTTGCCGCCAGTGCAAATGGGCGTCAGCACGGTGCGGATCGCCGCTACTTGCGCTGGTATTCCATAGATGATTTCTTGCCCGTCCCACGTGAGCGTCGGCCCCTTTCCTTGGGCCCGCGCCAACGTGGGCATCGCAAGGAGCATTACCGCTGCGATCGCGGCGAAATACGCGCGCATATGCGTGCCTTCCGCGGGTGCAGCTCGAATGAGGCCGGCGAATCGATGCGCTCTCACGAGCCTCATGATTCAAGCCGTTGCCGGATGATTCCGTCTGTCTTCGGACGGCAGTTCAAAGCGGATGAAGTTTGCAAAAGGGGTAGCTCCGGTGGCGGCAATTCTCGACGGGCCATATCGCCGCCGCTGCGTGTCGTCCTAGGGGACAATCGCGAAGAATGCGTGCGTAGCCTGAAAAGTGCGGAACTTTGGCGGAGTTTGAATGCGGCCCGGAAGCTTGGGGCGCGCGTAGACGCCCAGCGGTTTGGGAGTAGTTTTGGGGGTGTACAGGCGTCGCACCAGGCGCCCGTTTCTCTGAGTCACCTGTAAAACAGCGAATTTTGCCCCTCGTGAGTGTGGAATGGCGTTGACTGTTAATCGGCTAATCGTCTCGTCGCGATCGCCCTCCGTGACAGCGGCCTCGCTGGTCAGCATATAACCTGCGCGAGTAGCAGCATCCGCTGGCTCGCCGGCGTCCTGTATTGGAGCGCCTTCTTGCACGGCCCAATCGTTCCAACGTGGGGGCGGTGTGCTAACGGCGAGGCCTGGTTAGAGGCATCGTCATGACGTCGCGTCACGTACCCGATCGAAGGCATCATCTCGTGCAGCGTGGTGCAGCGAGCGGTGGTGATCGTGCGAACGATCACCGGCGGACGCGTCGGTGTCGGCGCCGGGGCGACGGCGAGGAGTCTGCTGAGGGTCAGGGCGGCAAACATTCTGCCGAGGGTTACGCATCCGTAGCGGCCGCGACTCGCGCGAGCCTCGCTACTGGTCTCCCGAGCGGGGCCCTGCCCGAGCGAGCGCGAAGCGGGGAAGCGTGCGTGTCCTTGCAGGCGTCGTGCTCGTGGCCCTCGGGTTTGGGCATGGCGGCGCTCCGGCGAACTGGGTCGGAGCTTGGGTCGCGCGCACCGGGGGAAATCAGCAAGAGATCGACATCGGGCGCCGCGGGGCGTTGGTGCGCGTGGCCGGGATCGACGTGTGGTATGACCGCTCGTTCGCTGCGAGTGGGATCGTTCCGGTCGGAACGTTCAGCGCAACCGTTCGGCCGAGCGCGACGGACCGCATGACGATCCTGCCGCCCGACATGCCGGGATGCGCGTTGCACCTGCATCTCGCCGGTTCGTGGATGTTCGTGCGCGACAACGAGCGATGCGGCGGCATCAACGTGAGCTTTACGGGCACCTACCGAAGAACGAAGAAGGAGTGGCGATGAACTTTCGCCGGTTTCGTGAACTGAGTGCCGCCGTTGCATTTGCCGTCGCCGCGGTTCTCTGGGTCGGGGCCGTCCACGCGAGTATCCTGGGAAAGGATGCCTCCGGCGATGTGCTGCTAGTCGATCTGCTCGCAAGTTTCGCTTGTATCGTGGGCGCGACCGTTGCGGGGGCCCGGCTTGCCATCGTCGGTGCGCTCGCTGCGGCGGTCGTCGCCGTGGTGCTTTTCGGTTTCGATGTCGTCCTAAATATGGCGATGTATATCGGGTTTCATGATTCGCCTCCGACGACAAACGCTTTGACGTTTTACGCAAGCACCCCTGATCAGCCCGGATTTGCTTGGATTCCCGCGCTTGGAAGCCTCGCGATCTGCGGGCTTGCACTCGCGCTTCGCAGGCGCGCGCCGATCGCGTGGGTGACGGCATGCATCGTCGCCATCGTTTCGGTCGCGTTAGCATGGATCGGCCGTGACTCAGCCGCGCTCGCCGCGCTCTGGTACCTCGCGATCGCCATCGATCTTGGCCGCCCGCAGTCGATCCGTTCGGTAGCCTCGTGATCGGCGATCAACGTGTGAGCCCTCGCTCGCGGGCGCGCTCGCGTCCACTCGACACGCCGGTGATGATCGTTGCGGTGACCTGCGCAACCGCGATCCCGGTAAGCTTTTTCGTCGAACCGGTGCGAACGACGTTCGCTCCTCCGTTGCTGTGGGTCACGGCGGCCTTCGCGGCCGTTCTGCTTGTACGCTATGCGTTCGATGGACGCGTTCAACGGGGCGTCTGGGCCTTGAACGTGGAGATGAATGGCGGGACTACCCCGTCCGTGTTTGTGTGGAAGCGGAGACGGATCCGCCTGTTCGACCCGCAATGGGGCGTGTTCGGGGCTCGCACGGGCCCGTTGCCGCTCACCATCGTTCGCACGGTGCTGCTGGTGGAGAGTTTCGTGATGGCGGCGGGCGCCTCGTTCTTGCCGCGTGGGAGTGCGAGGTTGGACATTTTTTTGGCATTCGCGGCGTTTGCGCTCACGACGATCGCGTCGCTGGTCCCTGCAGCGCTCGATGCTGAGGCGAACGATTCAAACCTCAGGTGAAGCCTGCACGGCACGCGCTCGCCCCCGTGCCGAATCGGCTACCGTCGATCGAGGAGGGTGCTCAGGCGAGTGCGTAGCTCGGACGGCAGGTTTGCTTCCCCAGCGAGCGTGGCGAGTTCGCGTTCGACGATGCGCACGCGGAGGGAGTCGAGCGCGATGCCGGCGTCGCGTGCGAGTACGGCGAGCGCATCGCGTTCGTCGGGCGCGAACGCTTCGCGCGTCCTTTTCTCGCCGCAGAGTAAGAAACCGGCGAGCTCCCCGCGCACGATCATTGGGAACGCCAGCTCGCCGACGAGTGCGGAATTGCGGTCGTGCGGATCGACGGTGGTATGCCACGTGCGCATTTCGAGAATCGCATAGTCGTTCTCGTCGACCGCTTTCGCGTCGGCAAACGTCGATTGCATCGCGACGTACAAGTTACCCTGCCGTGCGTAAAAGGCGCACGCCGAGAGGCGCATCCGCGACTGGGCGACCTCGACGGTCTTGCGCACGAGTTCTTCGGGTGTCGTTATGAGCGCCGCCTCGCGCGCAAAACGACGAACCGCAGCTTCGGCGGCATGGCGCTCGCGAAAAAACACGTCGTCGACATAACGGTCGACGCGATTGTGAATGAAGCGCACCGAGAGTCCCAGCGCGAGGGCGCCGCCGAGCTGTAGCGTGACCGACGTGTTACTGCCCTGCTCGACGAGGTGGCCGAGCAGCCATTCGAAGGTGATAAAGAGGCCGACGACCACGAACGAGACGCCGGTGTAGACGACCGCACGATTGACGACGAACCCGATATCGAGCACGCGATGGCGCAGGATCGTATAGCCGAGGCCCACGGGAATAAATAACGCCGTGAAGCCGGAGTATTGCACCCACGTCGGCAGCACCCCAATGGCGCCCGCAATGAGAATGGCGATCACCCCTGAGAAGCCGATCGCGAACGTCATGAGCATCCACCACATGCGCACGCGCTCTGCGCCGCTCGCCGTGCGATAGGAGGCGATGAATGAGCCAAGCGCCAGCACCAAGACGGTGGCGTACCACACAGCGTAGGCGACTAAGAAGACGCGCGTCGCGGTGAAATTTCCAAAAACGAAGCCGCTGAAAAGATGCGCGCCCGCAAGCAGTAAACCGAGCGCTCCGATCGCCGGTGTCGCACGCAGGAGGCGCTCCCGGATGCCGCCCGGCTGAGGCGGCGGAAAGGAGCACGCGAAGGCGAGCACGGCGGCAGCTCCGAGTGCGAACAGGGTCTCGGTGAGGAGGAATGGCACGAACCGAAGATTTGGATCGGCAACGATGTTGAAATTGATTCCGAGAGCGGCACCGTATGCCGCTAGAAATAGCGCGAGCGCGCGAGCCGCCGGATCGTCTCCGCGGCGCCACGCGACAATGCCCGCGATCAAAAGAAATGCGCAACGCGTTAGCACGACGATGAGGAGCAGCCCGAACGGTGGAGGCGGCGACGCGGTCGCGGTGAGCGAAAGGGCGGGGCCGTCGGGGCGGTTCAGGTGCACGATGAGGCGATCGCCTCGACG